>NZ_JBEOVL010000004.1:0-276073 GCF_040295485.1 Streptomyces sp. NPDC002793
GGGCACCCCGCTACGACGTCGGCAAGACCGTCAAACGCGCCGAGACCCTCAAGGCCATCGGCAAGCCTGGAAGATCTTGGTAGATAAAGAACAAGCCGCAGGGCGTGTTTCGAAAGCAGCGCCCTACGGGCGGTCGTCGTCCACGCCGGGGTGACCGTCGGGGCACCGGCCGGCCCGCTCGGCGACACCGGCGTCACCGTCGTCGATCTGCCCGCGTTCGAGGCGGCGACCATCGCCCACCGGGGCTCCATGAACCACGTGCTGGGGACCGAGCAGACACTCGCCCGCCACCTGGACGACCTCGGGCGGCGTCCCGCCGGTTACGCCCGTGAGGTCACCCTGGAGTGCCCGGAGAACCCTGACCACTGGGTCACGGAACTCCGGTTGCCCCTCGCCGGATGACCTGACGGCACCCGCCGCGCAGATCCTCGCACCGGAATCGTGTCGAGGGCCTGTGCAGAGCTCCACCCGATGCTGACGAGCCCGCCCGGAACAAGGCAGACTGTTGACCGCGATACCAACGGCACGTCACGGAGCGGGTCAGCAGCACCGGCAGGGCAAGCAGGACAGGGGGCATCATGGACCGCGACAACGGATCCGGTGTGCGCGTTCCGGAGCAACGCGCTCCACTGGAACGGGCGGCCGGCGCCGAACTGCGCTTCACCGTGCTCGGTCCCGTACGCGCCTGGCGCGGCAGCGAGGCCCTGCCGTCGGGCTCCCCGCAGCAGCGCGCCCTGCTGGCCGCGCTGCTCCTGCGCGACGGCCGCACGGCCACCGCCGCCGAGCTCATCGACGCCCTGTGGGGTGACGACCCCCCGTCCCAGGCACTGGCCACGGTACGGACGTACGCCTCCCGGCTCCGCAAGGTCCTCGGCCAGGACACCCTGGTCAGCGAGTCCGGCGGCTACGCCGTCCGGATCCCGCGCGAGACCCTCGACCTGACGCTCGCTCAGGACCTGTCCACCGAGGCGGACAAGGCACGCGGGAGCGGGAACCGCCACCAGGCCCGCGCCCTGATCAACAAGCTGCTCGGCCTGTGGGACGGCGAGGCGCTCGCCTCGCTCCCCGGCCCGTACGCGGAGAACCAGCGCACGAGCCTGGAGGAGTGGCGCCTCCAGCTCACCGAGAACCGCCTGGACCTGGACCTGGAGCTCGGCTGCCACGCGGAGGCGGTCTCCGAACTCACCGCCCTCACGGCAGCCCACCCCCTGCGCGAACGGCTGCGCGAACTGCTGATGGTCGCCCTGTACCGCAGCGGCAGGCAGGCCGAGGCCCTCGCGGTGTACGCCGACACCCGTCGCCTCCTCGCGGAGGAACTGGGCGTCGACCCACGCCCCGAACTCGCCCAGCTCCAGCAGCGGATCCTCCGGGCCGACGAGGAACTGGCCCGCCCCGCCGACGAACCGGCCCCGGTCCCGGCCCCCGTCCGCCCGGCCCAGCTCCCGGCCACGGTCCCGGACTTCACCGGCCGCGCCGCGTTCGTGCGCGAGCTCGGCGACCGGCTCGTGTCCGCCGACGGCTCCGTCATGGCGGTCTCCGCGCTGGCCGGCATCGGCGGCGTCGGCAAGACGACCCTCGCCGTGCACGTCGCCCACCAGGCACGCCCGCACTTCCCGGACGGCCAGCTCTACGTCGACCTCCAGGGCGCGGGCGCCAGGGCCGCCGAGCCCGAGATCGTCCTCGGCGCGTTCCTACGCGCCCTGGGCACCGCCGACTCGGCTGTCCCGGACTCCCTGGACGAGCGGGCGGCGCTCTACCGCTCCACCCTCGACGGCCGCCGCATCCTGATCCTGCTCGACAACGCCCATGACGCGGCCCAGATCCGGCCCCTGCTCCCCGGCACGCAGGGCTGCGCGGCGCTGGTCACCAGCCGCGTCCGCATGGTCGACCTGGCCGGGGCGCACCTCGTGGACCTGGACGTGATGTCCCCCGAGGAGGCGCTACAGCTCTTCACCCGTATCGTCGGCGGCGAACGCGTCCGAGCGGAGCGCGAGGCGGCCCTGGACGTGGTGGCCGCGTGCGGCTTCCTGCCGCTGGCCATCCGCATCGCCGCCTCCCGGCTGGCCTCCCGCCGCACCTGGACGGTCTCGGTGCTGGCCGCCAAGCTCGCCGACGAGCGACGCCGCCTCGACGAGCTCCAGGCCGGCGACCTCGCGGTGAAGGCCACCTTCGAGCTCGGCTACGGCCAGCTGGAACCGGCCCAGGCCCGCGCCTTCCGCCTCCTGGGCCTGGCGGACGGCCCGGACATCTCCCTCGCCGCGGCCGCCGCCCTCCTGAACCTGGACCACCACACGGCGGAGGACCTCCTGGAGACCCTGGTCGACACCAGCCTCCTGGAATCCGCCGCTCCGGGCCGCTACCGCTACCACGACCTGGTGCGGCTCTACGCGCGTGCATGCGCCGAACGCGACGAACAGCCGCCGGTGGAGAGGGAGCTGGCCCTGTCACGGCTGCTGGACTTCTACCTGGCCACGGCCGCGGGGGTGTACGCGCTGGAGCGGCCGGGCGACCGGACGGTCGATCACCTGGACGCCACGGAGCATCCGGGCCTCGCGTTCACCGAGCACAGGGCCGCGCTGGACTGGCTCTACACCGAGGCGAGTTCGCTGCTGGCCTGCGCGCGGCAGGCAGCCGCCTCGGGGCGGGTCCGGCGCGGCGTCGACCTCATGCTGGCGGCGAAGGACCTCGCGGAGTCGGGTGCCAACTCCCGCCAGTTCGAGTCCGCTGCCATCGCGGTGCGGGACGCCGCCGTGGCTGCCGGTGACCCGCGTTCCGAGGCCCGTGCGCGCACCACGCTCGCTCAGGTGCACAGCATGGCCGGCCGTTTCCGGCAGGCGGAGGACGAGGCACGCCTTGCCATGCGGCTGGCCCCGACGGTCGACGACGTCTGGACGAACTGCAACGCCCCCAACGAACTCGGCATCATCTCCGGGTACCGGAACCGGCCGGACGAGGCGGAACCCCTGCTCAAGCAGACCATCGCGGCGTTCCGGGCCGACGGGAACCGGCCCGGCGAGGCGAGCGCCCTGTGCAACCTCTCCCGTATCCAGCTCGCCATCGGCCGTACCGACAGCGCCGTGCGGCTGGCAGGCCAGGGGGTCGCGCTGTACAACCGCTTGGGGCTCACGCTGCGTCTGGCCAACGGCCGGTACGCGCTCGGACTGGCGCTGGCGCACGCGGGCCGTCAGAGCGAGGCCCAGGAGAGGCTCCAGGAAGCACTCGCCGTCTTCCGGGAGAGCCGCCAGCGGCTGTGGGAGGGCATGACGCTCTTCCGGCTGGCCGAAGTCCACCTCGACGCCCAGCGCCCCGGTGAGGCCGCGGCCCTCTCCGAGCAGGCGCTCGCCGTCCTCCTGCACATAGGAGGGGAGTGGCGTCGCGCCAACGTCCTGACCGTGCTGGGCAAGGCGCTGAAGCGGATCGGGCAGGCGGACCGCGCGACGGTGTGCTGGCGCGAGGCCCTGTCGACCCTCGAACAGCTGAAGGCGCCCGAGGCCGACGCCGTCCGCCTCCTGCTGTCACCGGCGCCTGCCCCCAACGGCCGCTGAGAGCACGTTCATCGTTCGTTTATCACGGCCCTGCACTCTGATCCGTGTCAGATCGTCGCGTCGGGGGGCAGACGATCCGGCCGTCGGGACCGCGCACCAAGGTGAACGGCTCTGAACAGCCCGTCCGGAAGTCCACGGGGGAACTGCCGGACGGGCTTTGCCGCCCATCCATGCACCGGAATATGGAGTTCACGACATGAGCGATGCCAAGAAGATCGAGGTCCCGAAGGCAGGCGCCACGGGCGACGTCAAGCCGACGGACAGCCACATGACGGGCGAGCCCGAGATCACCACGCTGGGCGACAGCCACATGACCGGTGAGCCCGAGATCACCACGCTGGGCGACAGCCACATGACCGGTGGCGACCCGCGCTAGGCCGAAGGACGACGGGGGGGAGCGGCCGCGGCGGCGCGGAGGGGGAGCCGTCGCGGCCGCTGCACGTCCGCACGCGAGAGGGGCCCGAGCCGGTCGGCTCGGGCCCCTCTCGCACGCTCCCGGGCACAACGCCCGGCCGGTAACCCCTGACGTCAGGCGCGCGGCTCCGCCGTGACCAGGCAGCGCTTCACACGGGAGACCGAGCGCGGGCTGTCCATCTTCACCGTCACCGTCCCGGTCTCTCCGGAGTCGAGGTCGACCGTGGCCTCGCCCGTGTCGACGATCCGGCCCCGGGCGTCCTCGAACGTCACGTCCACGTCGTACGTGTGGGTGAGGGCCGCCGTGGAGCGGATCTCGATCGTCGAGGACGTCACCGCCTTGCGCTTGCCCTTCTTCGGCCGGGCGCACCGGATGACGCGGAGGTCGGGGGCGTCCGACGCGGTGGGGGCGGGCGTCGGCGTGGTGTACGTGGAGCCGCCGGACGAGCCCGACGAGCTGTCGTAGTCATCGTCGTCGTGATCGCGGTAGCCGCCGTTGCTCTTCTCGGAGCTTGAGCAGCCGCCGCCGCTCGAACCGCCGCCGCTTCGGCTCTTCCCGCCCTTGCCGCCGCTGCTGGACGTCGAGAACCCGGTGAGCGCGAGCACCACCACGACCAGTACCGCCGCGAACCTCATCTGTCGCCGCACCATCGATGCAGCCCCCCTTGTCGTAGTCCTTCTTCCGGCCGTCGCACGGCCGGGCGACACCGTAACGCACAGTGTTCCGGCCCCTCACCCTCAGGACCGTCATGACCCTGTCACGGTCCGGTCATGGTCCCTCCGGATGGCAGGGAAGATCGCCCGGGCGTAGCGTCGAGCGGGGGCAGCGGTGCGCACGGGTGTGCGCCATGGCCCGGGAGGCTGTCGATGATCCGCAATGTCCTCGGCTCCGTCGTCGCACTCCTGGGAGCGGCGGCGGCCGTGCAGAGCCCCTTCCGGCGGTGGTACGACGACCGCCTCGGGCGGGACTACCGCGTCCAGGACCTGTTCGACGGCGTCAGCGGTGCCTCTTCGTCCGTGCTGGGGTCGATCCTGCTGCCGTTCCTGTTCGCCGCGCTGGTGACCCTCGTGGGCATCGTGCTCCGCGCGCGCTGGGTGGTGACCCTCGCCGGCCTGATCGTGCTCGCCTCCACCGTGCTGTGGATGGTCCGCCAGGGCCAGGACGCGGGGAGCCTCGCGGTCCGCAGTGACGGGGGCGGGCTCCGGTGGGGCGTGGCCCAGGCGCTGGCCGGCGGGGTCCTGCTCCTGCTGGGCGCGCTGCTGATGTCGGGGCGGCGGCGCGCACGGGCGCGGCGTGGATCCGAGCCCTGTCCCGCGCCCCCGGACGACCGCCCGGACACCTGGCCGCCGACGCAGGAGCCGGGGCCCGCCGCGCAGACCTCCACCGCGCCGGAGCCGGAGGCGGATCCGTACATCGGGCCGGGCCGGCACCGGAGGTCCCCCGGCGACGGCCGCGAGGACACCGCCCGGTACCCGGTCCAGGAGGACCCGGACGACCGGTACCGCCCGCCCCACCCCTGAGGCTTCCGGGCGGTCAGGCCCGGGCCCTGTTCCCCGTGCCCGTGCCCTTGAGAGCGTCGAGGGCGTACACGCAGCGGTCCTTGCTGCACGCGTAGACGACGCCCGCCTGCGCCACCGGGGAGCCCGTGATCTCGCCGCCCGTGGCCAGCTTCCAGCGGAGCTGGCCGCCCGCCGCGTCCAGGGTGTAGAGCACGTGGTCCGCCGAACCGAAGTGGACCCGGCCGTCGGCGACCACCGGTGCGCCGACCACCTCGCCGCCCGCCGCGAAACGCCACTTCGGGGTGCCGGTCACCGCGTCCAGGGTGTACAGCGCGCTGCCGCTGCCGACGTGCACGTTGCCGCCCGTCACCAGCACCGGCTCGATGGACTGCCGGGCCTCCGTCGCGATCCGCCAACGGTCCTTGCCCGTCGAGGCGTCCAGGGCGTACACCGTGCCGAGGTAGTCCGCGAGGTACACCCCACCACCCGTGACCGCCGGCCCCGGCACGAAGGCGGGCGGGGAGAGGAAGACGGCCGGTGACTCGAAGTGCCAGCGGACCCGGCCCGAGACCGCGTCCACGGCCAGCACCCGGGTCCCCGCGGCGACGTACACGAAGCCGTCGGACGCGGGGGTCACCCGGACCGGCACCCCGCCGCAGGAAGCGGCGTCGCCGATGGGGTACGACCAGCGCTCCGTGCCGGTGCGCGCGTCGACGGCCCGCAGCCGGGCGTCCTGCCAGAGGTACACCGTGCCGTCGTGGATGACGGGCCCGGACTCCGGCGTCTCGAAGTCCGTCTGGACTCCGGAGGTCTCCCACAGCTTCTCGCCGCCGGACGCGTCCCACGCCTGTACGCCGCCGCCTCGTGTCCCGGTCAGGACGGTGCCCCGGTCGGCCTTGAGGGAGTACACCCAGGCGTCGGTCCGCAGCCGCCACACCTCGGCACCGGTCATCGCGTCCAGCGCGTACAGGGACGGACCGTCAGAGGCGTGGATCCTGCCTCCGTCGACGGCCATCGACCAGGCCACGTCACGGGTCTTGAACCGACGGCGCCCGTTGCCCACGTCCAGGGCGTGGACCTCGAAGGACGTCACGTACAGCAGATCGCCCACCACGACGGGGGTGCCCCACACGTCGTTCGACATGCGGAAACGCCACGGCCGCCAGCGGTCCGGCCCGGCGGGCGCCCCGTCAGGGGCCGCCACGGGGGCGGGCACCGGAGCGGTCGGCACGGCCGAGGTCTGTCCGCCGGGGGCGCGCACCCACCCGGTCGCCGGGTCGGCGTGCGCGGCGGCGGGACCCCGTACGTCCACGGGGCGCGGCCCCGGCCCGATCGGCACCTGGGCGCCGGGCAGTTGGACGGGGCCGCCGTCGGGGGCGGGCGCCGATGCCGGCAGGGGGGCCGGCGCGGTCCGCAGATCGCCGCCGCGCCATGCCCCGTCGCGGTCCGCCCCGGGCGGGGCGTGGCGCGGCGGCGGCGGTACGGCCGGGGGTGCGGGCGCGACGGCGACGGCACGGCCGCCACCGCGGCGCTGCTCGATCATCGCGGTCGCCACGGTCGGCAGCCAGGCCGACGCCGTGCCGCTGTCGTCGCCGCCGGAGGCGAACAGGTGCGGGGCCAGCTGGGACTGCAGATCGGCCGGGCTGGGCCGCCTGGTCGGGTCCATCTGCATGCAGGACTCGATGAGCGGGCGCAGGTCGTCGGGGAGCCCTTCGGTGTCGGGCCCCTCCCGCAGGAGCATGAACACGGTCTCGACCGGATTCGCCCCGTGGAAGGGCGCGTGGCCCGTCGCCGCGAAGACGAGGGTCGAGCCGAGCGAGAACACGTCGCTGGCGCCGGTGACGCTGCGCGAGTCGCGGGCCTGCTCCGGAGACATGTAGGCGGGCGTGCCCACCGCGACGTTCGTCATGGTCAGCCGGGTGTTGGAGACACCCGACGCGATCCCGAAGTCGATCACCCGTGGCCCGTCCTCGACCACGAGGACGTTGGACGGCTTCATGTCCCGGTGGACGAGACCGGCCCCGTGGATCGACTGCAGGGCCTCCGCGATCCCGGCGGCCAGCCAGCGCACGGCCTGCGTCGGCATCGGCCCGCACTCATTCACTATCTCCTCGAGCGAGGGGGCGGGAACGTAGGCGGTGGCCAGCCAGGGCACGGGGGCCCTCGGATCGGCGTCGACCACGGCGGCGGTGTAGAAACCGCTGACCGCGCGGGCGGCCTCCACCTCACGTGTGAAGCGGACTCTGAACAACTGGTCCTCGGCCAGTTCCGTACGGACCGTCTTGATCGCCACCCGCCGGCCCGATGCCGATCTCGCCAGATAGACCAGCCCCATGCCGCCGGCCCCGAGCCGTCCCAGCACCTCGAACGGGCCGATCCGCCTCGGGTCATGCTGCGTCAGCTGCTCCACTTGCCTGCCACCTCCCCGTACGGACCTCAGGAAACAGAAGCCCGCGAAATCCCGCCCTGTGCAGCGTCTCACCACTGGGCACCACTTGGCGGTGCGCACCCTGATTCTTCCTGGCTCGGGGCCCGGTTGCGAACCCGGGGGCGGATCGGGGTGTCTTATGGCATCCATCCCTTTCAGGACACCTTCGGGACAACTACGGCAGGGGCTCCGCCGGCTGGAGCACGGCGAAAGCCGCACCCTGGTCGTCCTGGAGGACCGCCATCCGCCCGTACGGGGTGTCCAGGGGCGGGGCCGTGATCCGGCCACCGAGGCGCGCGGCGGCCTCGGCCGTGCCGTCGCAGTCGACGACGGCGAAGTAGTTGAGGAAGTAGCTGGGCAGCATCGCGGGGAACGCGTCCGTGATGACCGCGCGCCCGCCGACCGCGGTGTCCTCTCCCGGTTCGGTGCCGGGCGGGGACCAGATGCGGAACGGCTCGGTGGACCCGGTGGCGCCCGGCAGCCCGATGTCGGCCCCCCGGAATCCGAGGGCCTCCTCGTAGAAGGCGTCCACACGCTCCGGCTGCCGGGTGTGGACCTCGGTCCAGCAGAAGGCCGCCGGCCTGTTCCACTTCTCGAAGCCCGCGCGCCCACCGGCCTGCCAGAGCCCGAAGACCGCGCCGCCGGGGTCGGCCGCCTGGGCGAGGATCCCTGCCGCGCCCGCCCGTACGGGATCGGTGATCACGTGGCCGCCGGCCTTGCGGACCTGGGCGACGGAGGCCCGGATGTCGTCGGTGGAGAAGTAGACGCCCCAGGTCGTGGGCATGCGGCCGTCCTGCTTCGCGGCGAGCGCGGCGACGAGCTCCCCGTCGCTGTACGCGTCGGCGAAGGGCATCCCGTCACCCGCGTGGAAGGTCCAGCCGAACAGTCCGCCGTAGAAGCGCTTGCCCGCCTCCAGATCGGCGAGCTGTACGTCGACCCAGCACGGCGCGGACTGCGCGAATGCGGCCATGGCCCGGTCCTTCCGTCGCTGTGAGGTCGCGGTGGCGCTTCGACGGCCTCGCGACGGTGTCGCGGCGGATCCCTGTGGACCTCGACACCGGGGCAGCCGTGACGCCCGTCACACTCAACGTAGCGTCGGGGGCCCTTCGGCGCGCCCCGAGGGGCGAAATAGAACTTTTGCCCGAATCGTGAAGGTTCCGCGACCCGCGTGGACGAGAGTTGTCCACCGAAGTTATCCACAGGCTGTTGATAACACCATCACTCCGGTGCACGCCCCGCGCGGACCGAGAGGGAATTCATAAACACCTGCCGCCCGCGCGAATAGGCATCCGTGCACCACCGGGAATTGCGCCGTTCACCCCGTCCACACTGGGGCGTTCCCCATTTGCAGTCGGTCAGATCGCGCTCGGATCACCCCTCGATAAGCTGACGGCATGACAGGACAAGTGCGCACCGTCGACGGCCGCGTGGCTGGTCGGCGAGGTCAGGCGACGCGGCAGAAGCTGCTCGACTGCCTCAGCGAGATGCTCAGCTCCTCGCCGTACCGGGACGTCAAAGTCATCGACGTGGCCCGGAAGGCTGGGACTTCACCCGCGACTTTCTACCAGTATTTCCCCGACGTCGAGGGCGCTGTTCTCGAACTCGCCGAGGAAATGGCCAAGGAAGGTGCCGGACTGACCGAACTGGTCGGCGGCCGTTCCTGGGTCGGCAAGGCCGGCCGGCAGGCATCCGAGGAACTCGTCGAGGGATTCCTCGACTTCTGGCGGCGCCACGACGCGATCCTCCGCGTCGTCGAGCTCGGCGCGGCCGAGGGCGACAAGCGGTTCTACAAGCTCCGCATGAAGGTCCTGAACTCGGTCACCAACTCCCTTACGGACGCGGTCAAGGAGCTCCAGTCCAAGGGCAAGGTGGACAAGGACGTCAGCCCCGCGGCGGTGGCGGGCTCCCTCGTGGTCATGCTGTCCGGCGTCGCCTCGCACCAGAAGGGCTTCACCACCTGGGGCGTGAAGCAGACCGAACTCCGGCCCACGCTCGCCCTGTTGGTGCACCTGGGCATCACCGGCAAGAAGCCGGCCAGGTAGGCCCGGGCAGCACCCCCTCCCCCGCACGCGCCGGGCGCCGGTCACGTCCACGGCGCCCCACGTCCTGTCTCACCGACGGCGGACCACGCCCCGTGGTCCGCCGTCGGCGTCTCCGCACCGAAGCGGGACACTGTGGAATGGGGCCATGAGCGATGCACAGAAGCACTTCCGCGACCTGCTCCACGCACAGCGCGTCTGGGACGTGCCCCTCCCCCGCTTCGACCCGTCCGACGCACCCGCCACCCCCCTCCCGCTGTTCCACTCCTGGTTCACCGAGGCGGTGGCGGCCGGACAGCACGAACCGCACACCATGTCCCTGGCGACCGCGGACGCGGACGGCGTACCCGATGTGCGCACGCTGATGCTGCACGACGCGGACGAGCGCGGCTGGCACTTCGCCACGCACACCACCAGCGCGAAGGGCCGCCAGCTCGCCGCCCGCCCGTACGCGGCGCTCGGCTTCTACTGGCCCGCCCAGGGCCGCCAGGTGCGCGTCCGGGGCACGGCCACCCCGGCGAGCCGCGAGGAGAGCCGCGCCGATCTGCGGGCCAGGTCGACGGGCGCACTGGCCGCGGCGCTGACCGGATCGCAGAGCGCGGTGCTACCGGCGTACGAGGACCTCGTACGGGCCTCCGGGGCGGCCTGGGAGCGGGCCGGGGCGGAGCCGGACGCCGAGGTGGCCACCTGGACGCGGTACGTGGTCGAGCCGCGCGAGGTGGAGTTCTTCCAGGGCGACGACCGGCGCCGGCACGTACGGCTGCGCTACCGCCGGGACGGTGCGGGTTGGACGCGCGAGCTCCTCTGGCCCTGATCACCGGCGACCCGGGCGGCTCCCCGTGATCATTTCGCAACCGATTCCCGCCCGGACCGGAACCCATCATGTCCATGTCCCATTACGCTCCGAAGCATGCCCGAAAGCACTCCCGTCCCCGGTGACGCCCTCGCCGCCTCCATCGACCGCACCGACGGCCGGCCGGTCTACGTGACCGGCGGCGGACCGGGCGGTCTCGCCGCCGCGGCGGCCTTGCGGGAACAGGGCGTACGGGCGGTGGTGCTGGAGAAGTCCGACCGCGTCGGGTCGTCCTGGCGCCGGCACTACGACCGGCTGCACCTGCACACGGTCCGCCGCTGGTCCGCACTGCCGGGGCTGGCGATGCCCCGCCGGTTCGGGCGCTGGGTGTCGCGCGACGACATGGTGCGCTATCTGGAGAAGTACGCCGAGCACCACGAGCTGGACGTGGTGACGGGTGTCGAGGTCTCCCGGGTCGACCGGACCGCGGACGGCACCGGCTGGCAGCTGAGCGCGACCGGCGGCCGCGTGCTCACCGGGCGGGCGGTGGTGGTGGCCACCGGCTTCAACCACACCCCGCGGATACCCCCGTGGCCCGGCCGTGAGGGCTTCACCGGCGAACTGGTGCACGCCGCGGACTACCGCAACCCGGCCCCGTACGCGGGCAAGGACGTCCTCGTCGTCGGAATCGGCAACACCGGGGCCGAGATCGCCGCGGACCTGGTCGAGGGCGGCGCGTCCGGGGTGCGGATCGCGGTGCGCACGACCCCGCACATCGTGCGCCGCTCCACCGCCGGCTGGCCCGCCCAGGCGACGGCCGTCCTGGTCCGCCGGCTGCCGGTCCGGCTGGTCGACCGGGCGGGGCGCCTGATGTGCCGCGTCTCGGTGCCCGATCTCGCGGACCGGGGCCTCCCGCGCCCGGACACGGGCCTGTACTCCCGGGTCAAGGAGGGCGCGATCCCCGTCCAGGACGTCGGGCTGATCGACGCGGTGAGGAGCGGTCGGGTGGTGCCCGTGGCTGCGGTCGAGTCCTTCGACGGCGACGCCGTGGTGCTGGCCGACGGAACCCGGCTCTCCCCGGACGCCGTGATCGCGGCGACCGGCTACGAACGCGCCCTGGAGGACCTGGTCGGCCACCTCGGCGTACTGGACGACAGGGGCCGCCCTGTGGTGCACGGCGCCCGCACCCCGGACGGGGCACCGGGGCTCTACTTCACGGGCTACACCAACCCGATCAGCGGCATGCTCCGCGAGATGGCCCTGGACGCGCGGAAGATCGCGGCCCGCCTGGCCAGGACGGCCTGAACCCCGCGTCTCAGGGGGTGGCCCGTGCCGCCTCGCCCGCCTCGCGTCGGATCACCAGGGCCATCAGGGCCGCCATCGCGCACAGGGCCCCCGCGCCGTACCAGACCAGGTCGTACGAGCCGGTCACGTCCCGGACCACCCCGCCGAGGAAGGCCACCACGGCCGCCCCCAGCTGGTGCGACGCCAGGACCCAGCCGAAGACGATCGCGCTGTCCTCGCCGTACTGCTCCCGGCACAGGGCCAGGGTCGGCGGGACCGTGGCGACCCAGTCCAGGCCGTAGAAGACGATGAAGAAGACCATCGGCGGATGCACCGTCGGAGCCATCAGCACCGGCAGGAACAACAGCGAGACCCCGCGCAGCGCGTAATAGACCGCCAGCAGCCGGCGGGCGTCGAAGCGGTCCGTGAGCCAGCCGCTGAAGATCGTGCCGATGACGTCGAAGACGCCGATGACGGCCAGCAGCGAGGCCGCCGCGGGGATCCCCATGCCGTGGTCGTGGGCCGAGGGCACGAAGTACGTACGGACCAGGCCGTTGGTGGAGGCGCCGCAGATCGCGAACGAGCCCGCCAGCAGCCAGAAGGGCCCCGTGCGGGCCGAGGTGAGCAGGACGCGCACCGCGCGGGTCGCCGCACCCGTGACGGGCGCGGGCTTCCCGACGTATGTGCCGCCGTACGGGGCGAGGCCCACGTCGGCCGGATGGTCGCGCAGCAGGAACCAGACGAACGGGACGACGACGAGCGCCGCCAGCGCGACCGTCACCGAGGCCGGGCGCCAGCCGTGCTCGACGACGATCCAGGCACACAGCGGAAGGAAGATCAGCTGGCCCGAGGCGCCGGCCGCCGTCAGGACGCCGGTCACCAGACCGCGCCGGGCCACGAACCAGCGGTTGGTGACGGTCGCGGAGAAGGCCATCGCGATCGATCCGGTGCCCAGGCCGACGAGGAGTCCCCAGTAGAGCATCAGCTGCCAGGACGCCGTCATCCACACGCTCGCCAGCGCACCGGCCGCGACCGCGCCGAGCGCGACGACCACGACCCGGCGCATGCCGAAGCGGTCCATCATCGCCGCGGCGAACGGCGCGGTCAGCCCGTACAGCGCCATGTCGAGGGAGACGGCGAGGCCTATCTCGCCGCGCGACCAGCCGAACTCCTCGTTCAGGGGATCGATCAGCAGGCCGGGCAGGGAGTTGAAGGCGGCGCCCCCGATGATTGTCACGAAGGCCACGGCGGCGACGATCCACGCACGGTGCACCCGTGGACCGGTGTGGAGGCGGGGAGCCCGCCCGGTCGCCGGGCCGTCGGTCGTCGGGCCGTCGGTCGTCGGGCCGTCGGTCGTCGCGCTGTCGGTCGTCGCGCTGTCGGGGGTCTGGGTCACGCCGCTCAGCATCCGGCCGGGGGTCACCTCCGGACGAGTGGCCCGTCGGCCACCCTTCGCAGGGATCGGGCCATCCGGTCAGGGGCGCCCGGACCGCAGGCGGCTGTGGACTGCCCAGGCCAGGGCCGCCCCCACCCCGTACCAGAGGAGATCGGGGGCGTTGAACGTCGAGCCGAGCACCAGCCGTGCCACCGTACTCTGCCGTGCCAGGTCGGCCGGTACGCCCGTGAGCTGGGCCAGTTCCACCGCCCAGCTGAAAGCCAGCGCGGCGCCCGCGGCGGTCAACGGCCGCACACGGGGCACCAGGACGACCACCAAGGCGTGGATCAGCACGGTATAGAGCGCGTCCCCCGCGTACTTCGCCACGTCCCCGCCCGCCGCCGCGCGGACACCGAGACCCGCCGCCACGGTCACGAGCGCCGCCGCCGCGGCCGTCGCACGGAGGCGGAGGACGGCGACGCGGGGAACAGGCGCGGGAACGGTCTGCGTTTCCTTCATGGCCGGTACGTTTATCAGGCCGTCGTCGGTCCCGCCCAATCGCTGGGAGAGCAGGAGTCCAGATGCGTCACCGTGTCGTCGTCCTCGCGCTCGACGGAGTGATCCCCTTCGAACTGGGCATCCCCCAGCGGATCTTCGGGCGCGCCCGGACCGTCGCGGACACCCCGGCCGACGGCACGGGCGAGGAGCTGTACGACGTCGTGACCTGCTCCGTGCGTCCCCCGGGCCCGGTCCGTACCGACGCCGACTTCAGCATCATGGTCGAGCGCGGCCCCGACGCCCTCGCCACCGGCGACACCGTCGTCGTCCCGGCCTCGTACGAACTCGGCCCCGTGCACGAGGAGGGCCGGCTCACCCGCGAACTGGCCGCGGCGTTCGCTTACATCAGGCCGGGGACCCGGATGGTCTCCATCTGCACGGGCGGCTACGTCCTCGCTGCGGCCGGGTATCTCGACGGGCGCCCCGCCACCACGCACTGGTCCTCGGCCGCCCACTTCCAGAGGCTCTTCCCACAGGTCCACGTCGATCCGGACGTCCTGTTCATCGACGACGGGGACGTGCTGACCTCCGCCGGTGTGGCCGCCGGCATCGATCTGTGCCTGCACCTCGTGCGCCGCGACCACGGCACCGCCGTCGCCAACGACGTGGCCCGCCGCACCGTCGTGCCCCCGCACCGCGACGGCGGCCAGGCGCAGTTCATACGGCGCCCACTGCCCGAGGCGGGGCTCGCCACGACGACGGCCGCGCGGACCTGGGCGCTCGGACGGCTGGAACAGCCGATCCTGCTGCGGGACATGGCGGGGCAGGAGTCGATGAGCGTGCGCACCTTCACGCGCCGCTTCCGCGAGGAGGTCGGCATCAGTCCGGGGCAGTGGCTCACCCAGCAGAGGGTGGAACGGGCACGGCACCTGCTGGAGTCCACCGACCTGTCGGTCGACCGGGTGGCACGGGACGCCGGTTTCGGTACGGCGACCTCCCTGCGGCAGCACGTGCAGGCGGCGCTGGGGGTCTCGCCCACGGTCTACCGGCGGACGTTCCGCTCGACGGTCGCGGGGCGCTGAAGCGCCACCTCAGAGACGGGCCCGGTCACCCGGCTTCTCCTGGACCACCGGGATCATCACCGGGCCACCACGGTCGACCTCGCACCAGATCCGCTTCCCGGTGCCTTCCCGCTGCCAGCCCCAGCGGTCCGCGAGGCCGTCCACCAGCTCCAGGCCACGGCCGCCGGTGTCCTCCCCCTCCGCGTGACGCGGCCGGGGCGGACGGCAGCTGGTGTCGGCCACCTCGACACGCACCGTCCCCGCCGAGCCGGCCGCGCCGAACAGCATCCGCAGGACGGCCGGACAGCCGGTGTGGACCACCGCGTTGGTGACGAGCTCCGAGATCAGCAGGATGAGCGTCTCGGCGAGCGGCTCGTCCTCCCCCAGCCCTGACCCGGCCAGCCGTGACCGCGCCCATCTCCGAGCCCTGCCGACCTCCGCGGGATCCGGCCCGACCTCCATCTGCACCTGAAGCACCTGCACCGCTCACACCATCCGAACCGGCGGACACATCGCCTAGCGCCTCCTCAGGGTCACGGAACGTGACTCCACTGCGAGACAGCATGGTTGACGTACAGTCACCGCGACAAGCGCTTCGGGCATATTCCAGCGCGAAGGAGTACGCGTGGTCCATACTGTGCGTCGCGCTCTGCGGGGAGTCGAACAGGAGCGCACCGACGTCCCGGGAATCGCGTCCCCGGCGGGCCCGTCGCAGCTCCGTGAGTCGCGAGCAGGGCGCCGGACTTCACCCGGGGCAGCCACCTGGGCCGTCCCCGGAGCCTCCGGTTCCACTACCACTCGCATCCAACGGAGCGTACCCGAGCGCGAGCCGTCGACTCCGCCCGGTGACGGTCGCTCCGGGGGCGCATTCGCGCTCCGGATGCGCTGAGTGACCCACGATCCGCGTCCCGCGCGCCCCCCGTCCGCCACGACCACCCCGGTCCCGGCGCCGTGGCCCCTCCCGGAGGCCGCCGGGAAGGGCCACGGGAGGGCACGCACCGCTCACGTCTCCGGTCAGGCCTCGGGCTCGATCACGGTGAAGTACGCGGAGAAGGCGGCGACCGCCTCCGTCTCGGCGATCCGGCCGTCCTGGTCGGTGTCCAGGCTCCGCGCCGCGACGCTCGCGATGTCCCCCGGGGTGCCCAGCACCCGCAGGGCGCGCTCCACCGCGGCGACCGGGGCCGAGGCGGGTGCGGCGGGGGCAGGGTCGGGCGCCGTGCCGGCGGCGACGGTGATCGCCGCGCGCAGGAAGGGCCGCGCGATCTCCGCGAAGCGTTCGGGGTTGTCACGCAGCCTCTTCACGGCCCCGCCGATGAACTCCTCACGCGTGACGCGCTGGTCCCCGTCGACGTCGGCGATGCCGGCCATGCCCTGCCAGAAGGCCTCGGCACCCGTGTAGAGCGACTGACCCCGGTCGCAGCGGGCCGTCGTACCGAACTCGGCGAGCAGCCGGGCCGCGGCGGTGTTGAAATCGGCGCGATCGATGTGACCGTTGCCGTCCTGGTCGAAGGCGGCGAAGCGGTGGGCGATCTTGCGCTCGTACTCTGCGCTGTCCATGCGGGGAGCGTACGACGCCGGGCGGCGTCCCGTGTCACCACAGGTCCTCAGCGGTGTGACGACTTCGCGTCGGTCCGGCGCGTCAGGCGGTGAGCGGCCTGGACGCGTCGTCGGTGGCCGCGTCCGCGTCGGGGTAGACGTCGAACAGACGACGTACCCCCAGGGCGCCGAGCACCTTGTTGACGTGCGAGCCGTCGACCGCGCCGCGGGCCGGGAGGATCAGCCGCAGCCGACCGCCGCAGGACTTCATCAGACGGCGGGAGGCGATCAGGACGCCGACGCCGCTGGAGTCGCAGAAGAGCACGCCGGAGAGGTCGAGGACGACGTCGTGCCGTCCCGCGGCCACCGCCCCGTGGACGGACTGGCGCACGACAGGTGAGCTCACGAGGTCGAGTTCGCCATGGATCCGCAGCACGGTCCACGCGTCCTGCTCGGTCTCGTACACCTTCAGCGTCACGCGACTCGGCCTCTCGTTCCGGGGCTCCGGAGGATCCGGAAGTTTCCGTTCCTCCTCGCGGTTTCCCGCGTACCCGCCCGTGAAACACCGTTCCGACCACAGGCATGGCACAGGATTGATCCGGAAATGATCACTTCAGGATCGTTTATTCGATCACGAAAGGGCAAGGGGTGAAGCACCCTCTATCATCCGACGCCACTCCAGGGACGTACTTGCCCCAAAGGTACGTGCCCGAACTATGTGGCCGACTACATTCGGGGTGACGAGAGGCACAGGGCTGGGGGCTGGATGGCGAAGGACGCACCACCGCGCTGGGACCGCCGCATGCAGCAGCGGCTGGCGCGCGGGGAGGCGGCGGCGCTCGGCGAGCTCTACGACCGGTTCGCCGCCCTCGTGCACAGCCAGGCCCACCGCATGCTCGACGACGAGGACGCGGCGGACCAGGTGACCCGCGAGGTCTTCGGCTACGTCTGGGAGAACCCCGACGCCTACGACCCCCGGCACGGATCCATGCGCTCCTGGGTGGCGCGGCTCACCCACCGCCGGTCCGTACAGCGGCTCCGCAGGATCCACGCCGAGTCCGACGGGCCGGACGCCGACGCCCGGAGCGAGGAGCTGGACCACCGGGTGCTCAAGGCAACCACCGCGGCCCGCGCCGACTACATCGTCGCCTCCATGCCCGCGCCGCTGCGCGCCGCCCTGGAGCTCGCGTACGTCCAGCGCCGGGACTACCGGCAGACCGCCGCCGACCTCGGAGTCACCGGGGACGAGGCCAGGCGCAGGCTGCGGCTGGGCCTCCAGCTGCTCTCCACCGCGAACACCCGGCCGTCGGCGGACACGGCACCTCCCGGATACGGGCCGACACCGTGAACGGCGGCGACGGCGGCGACCGCCGTGACCGGGAACGGCCGGTCGAGCGGCGCATACCGGGGCCCAGGGCAGCCGCGGACGACCGGGAGGAGCTGCCCCCGGTCCGGTCCGGGGAAGCGGAACCACCGCCGGAACCCCCGGAACCACCCGGGCCGCCGGAACCGGCCGCCCCGCCGCTCCCCCACAAGGTGCTCACGTCACTCCTCGGCGCCTGGGCCCTGGCCGCCTGCTCGGCCGAGGAGACGGCCGCCGTCGAGGAGCACCTCACCTCGTGCGCGCCCTGCGCCGAAGAAGCGCTGCGACTGCGCGACGCCGTGGGCCTGCTGCACACCGACGGCACCCTGGACCTGGACCCGATGCTCCGGTCCCGCGTCCTGGAGGGCTGCCTGGGCCGCCGCCCGGCACGCATCCCCGTCCCGACGTGGGCCTCGCCGTACGACGCGGAGACCGCGCGGCTCGACGCTCTGCTGCGGGACATCGGTGACTCGGAGTGGCACGCCCCGGTGCGGCTGAAGTGGTTCGAGGACGACCGGCAGGTGAACCGCAGGACGACGGTCGCCGGGGTGATCGGCCATCTGGTGGCCGTCGACGGTCTGGTGTCCGGGGCGCTGGCTCTGGAGGACCCGCTCGGCGCGGGTGACCTGCCCGTGTCACCGACCGAACGCACCGAGGCGTACTGGTCGGCGTCCACCCGGCCGCTCACCCGGGCCGTGCGGGAGCCCTGGCGCGACCAGAGCCACTCCCTCATCCGTACGGTGTCGTTCGCCGGCCGCGCCATCTCGGAGCGCTCCGTCTCGTACGGGCACTTCGCCCTTCCGCTGCAGGACTCGCTCCTCGAGCGGGCCTTCGAGTGCTGGCTGCACGCCGGTGACATCGCGGACGCGGTGGACTACCCCTACGAACCGCCCGCCGCCTCCCATCTCCACCGGATGATCGATTTGGCGGCCCGTCTGCTGCCCGCCACGCTCGCCGGGCGCCGCCGCGCGGGGCTGGCCGCACCGGCCCGTCACCTGGTCGCCGCGGGATCCCCGGGCCGCTCCCTCCATCTGGAGGTCGAGGGACGCGGGGGCGGCGACTGGTACATCGCGCTGGACTCCCCGGCCGCCCTCGGCTCCCCCGCCCACACGGTCGCGCAGGTCGCGCTCGACGGGGTGGAGTTCTGCAGGCTGGTCGCCGGCCATGTGCCGCCCGTCGAGGCCGCGGCCGGTCAGCAGGGCGACCGTGAGGCGATCCGCGACGTCCTGTCCGCCGCGGCCTCCCTCAGCCGGCTGTGACGGCGTACGTCAGGGGAAGACGACCGTACGGCGGCCGTTGAGCAGGATCCGCTGCTCCGCGTGCCACTTGACGGCGCGGGCCAGCGCCTGGCACTCCACGTCGCGCCCGATGGCCACGAGCTGGTCCGGCGTGACGCCGTGCCCGACGCGCTCGACCTCCTGCTCGATGATCGGCCCCTCGTCGAGGTCGGCGGTCACGTAGTGCGCCGTCGCGCCGATCAGTTTCACGCCGCGCGCATGGGCCTGGTGGTACGGCTTCGCGCCCTTGAAGCTCGGCAGGAAGGAGTGGTGGATGTTGATGATCCGGCCGCTCAGCTGCTTGCAGAGATCGTCCGAGAGCACCTGCATGTAGCGCGCCAGGACGACGAGCTCGACGTTCTCCCCGCGGACGAGCTCCAGCAGCTGCGCCTCGGCCTCCGTCTTGTTCTCCCTGTTCACCGGGATGTGGCGGAAGGGGACGCCGTACGAGGCGACGAGCTCGGCGAAGTCCGTGTGGTTGGAGACGACCGCCACGATCTCGACCGGCAGGGCGCCGGTCCGGGAACGGAACAGCAGGTCGTTGAGGCAGTGCCCGAACTTGCTGACCATCAGCACGACGCGCATCCGGTCGCTCGCCCGGTGGATCTGCCACTCCATCCGGAAGGAGTCCCCGATGGCCGCGAAGCCGGCCCGCAGCTTGTCCACGGTGCCCGTGGCGTCCGCGGAGAAGTGGACGCGCATGAAGAAGAGACCGGTGTCATGGTCGCCGAACTGCTGGCTGTCCTCGATGTTGCAGCCGGTCATGAGGAGATAGCTCGACACGGCGTGCACGATGCCCTGCTTGTCGGGGCAGGAGAGCGTGAGGACGTACTGCTCGGGGACGGTGTCCGAGGCAGCGGATACGGGTTCGGCGGGCTGCGGCGCGGTCATCCCCGTAGGGTGCCACACCGCCCGCCTGTCACGCCGTTCCGGTCATGATGCGGAGCACGTCCAGGGACCGCGGCGGGATGTCGGGATCCTCCCCGTCGTTGGTGGCGAGCATCACATGGGCCTCACGGGCGGCCACGACGGCCTCCTGCCAGCCGGGGTGCTCCAGATAGGCGGAGACGGGGGCGTCGGCGCCTATCTGGTGCATGATGCGCAGCACCCGCAGGGCCGCCACGTCGACGAGGGCCGCCTCGGCGGAGTCGCGGAAGATCGTCCCCACGTACTTCTCCGCGGACCAGTTGTCCAGCCAGGTGTCCTCGACCAGGCGGTACACGGCGTCGGTGACGTCCCCGTACCCTTCCCGGCCGGCCAGCCAGCACTCGTGGTGGAAGACGGGGTCGGAGAGCATGTGCAGCGCCGAGCGCACGTTGCTGCGCCAGCGCCACCACGGCATGTCGTTGAGCGGCATGCCGCCCATGGTGGAGGAGCGACGGCCGCGACGGGAAGTGTTCTCGGAAGCTGGCTGCACGGTTGCCGATCGTACGTTCCTCCCCGGCGCCCGTGTGCGGCCCCCCGTAATTCACCTTTACGTCACCGTGCGTTGACCAGAGCACGCTGTGGCGTTACCCGTGAACCGCAAAAGTTCATAACCATGACCGGACGGCGACGCCTCACCTCCCCCCGCCCCCACACGCTCATCACCACGGTGGCGGCCGGGGCGCTGCTCGTTTCCGGCTGCGGGATCCTCCCTGGGGCCTCGGGGGACTCCAGGGAGCCCGTCACCGTGATGACCTGGGCCCCCGACAGCACCGGTGCCGACACGGTGAACATGGCGGGCATGCCGGCCATGGCGAGGACCTACGCCCGCTGGATCAACGAGAAGGGCGGCATCGACGGCCACGAGCTCCGCGTGCTCACCTGCAACGAGCAGGACACCGCGGCCGGGGCCTCCAAGTGCGCCCGGCGGGCGGCGGACGAGGACGTGGCGGCGGTCGTCGGCTCGTACAGCAGGCACGGCCGGGCGTTCCTGGCTCCGCTGGAAGCGGCCGGGATCCCTTACATCGGCGGGTACGGTGCCTCCTCCGACGAATTCACCAGCTATCTGTCCTACCCGGTGAACGGCGGCCAGCCGGCTCTCGTCGCGGGCAACGGCGAGCAGCTGGCGGGCAGTTGCGAGCGGGTGGCGCTCGTGCGGCCCGACACCCTGGTCGGCGACACCATGCCCGGCCTGCTCAACTCGAGCCTCGACCGGAGCAAGCGTCCGGCGTCCCACGACATCAGCACCTCCGAGGCGGCCACCTCGTACGACGTCGAGGCGGCGAAGGCCCTCGACCAGGCGGACGGCGGCTGCGTGACCGCGGTGCTCGGCAAGGGCACGGAGACGTTCTTCGACTCCTTCCGCCGGCTGGAGCCCGAGGGCAGCGAGGTACGGATCTCGTCGGTGCTCGGCAGCGTCGGCCAGAACCTCATCGACCGTACGGGCGGGCCCAGCAGCCCCTTCGAGGGTGCCCTCGTCACCGGCTGGTACCCGGAGCCCGGCGACGCCCGCTGGAACGAGATGCGCGAGGTGATCCGGAAGTACGCCTTCGGGGACAACCGGATCGACCCGTCGGACACCGGTGTGCAGACGACCTGGATCGCCTACACCGCGCTCGAGGCCGTCGTCGAGGCGATGAACCGGCCGGACATCACGGCGGGCGGGATCTCCGTCAGCCTCAACCGGGGCACCGAGGTGGACACCGGTGGTCTCACCCCGGTCCTGCGCTGGCGCTTCCAGGACATGGTCGGCACGGCCGCCTACCGACGCGTCGTCAATGGGCGGGTGACGTTCCTGGTGGTCCGCGACGGGCGTATCACCGCCGAGAAGCAGGGCTTCGTGGACGTCACGGACACCCTCGTGAACGCCCCCGCGCGCGGCTGACACACGCTCGGCCCTCCGGCCCGGGGGCACCGGGCCGGAGGACGCCGCGTCAGAGCTGCGTGGGAGCGTGCTCGGTCAGCCCGTACTTCCGCGCGATGGCGTTCCAGAGCCCCGAGGCCTTGCGCTTCTGGAGGGTGGCCTCGCTGCTCGACTCACCGGCCCGGACGGTCGCTCCGGTCGATCGGGCCTTGCCTCCCTTGCAGACCTTCTTGTCGTTCCTGGCCTGGTCGGCCCACGTGGCGTAGTGGTCGTCGGCCTCCGCCGACGCCTGCCAGGCCTTCGTCAGTGAGGCCTTCAGCTCTGCGTTGGCGGGGAGCTGGTCGACACTGAGGGTCTCCAGCTGGGTCACCAGTCCCCTGCGCTGCGCCGCCGCGCCCGTCAGGTCGGTGGCCGCCTCGTCGAGGGCACGGCAGTCCTTGATCTTCTCCACGGCGCTGATCACCGCCGCGCGGCTGTCGTTGCTGTCGGCGAGCAGCTTGTCGAGCGCCTCGGCCTGCGGCTTCGCGGGGTCCTCCGCCGTCTGCCCCGCCGTGTCGCCCGCGGGGGAACTCTGCGCCGCCACCGGCTGCTTGTCGTCGGAGGACTTGTCGTCCCCGCCGCTCATCAGCGCGCCGGCGCCGAGTCCGACGACGGCGCAGCCGATGACGACGGCCGCGATCAGCGGAACGGCCGCAGACCGTCTGCGCGGCTCCTCATGGTCCGGCTTCTGCCCGCCGTGGGCGCCCTGCGGGCCCTGCCCCCCGTAGGGCGGGACGCCCTGCGGGGGCTGCTGGGCGGCCTGATGCGGCTGCTGTGCCTGGCGCGGCTGGTGCGACTGCTGGGGCCGCTGCTGCTGCCCGTCGAAGTGCGGCATCTGCTGTGTGGCGCCCGCGGGCCCCTCGCTGCGGAAGAGGCTGTCGAACTCCGCGGGCGGCTGCCGGTCGCCCGGTGCCCCCGGCCGGATGCCGTACGGGGCGCCGCCGGGGACCGGGGGTATGTACTGGGTCGCGTCCGAGTCGGACGGCTGCGCGGGGGCGGCCGACTGCCCCAGGTACCGGGTGGACTCCGCCGGGTTCTCGGGCGGGAGCCCCCCGGGGAGGGGGCCGCCGGGGATGGGCGCGATGTACTGCGTGGCGTCCGCGTCGCCGCCCTGCGCCATGCCCTGGCCCGCGCCCCTGCCCTGGGATCCGGCCTCGGGCGGCAGGGGCTGGGCGTACGGCTGCTGCTGCTGGTGCTGCTGGTGGTACGGGCCCTGCTGGTACGACCCGCCCTGTTGGGGCGGGTACTGCTGCTGCGGGGCCTGGTACGGCCCTTGCTGCGGCTGCTGGTACGCGCCCTGGTGGTGGGGCTGCTCCGGCGGCAGCTGCCCCGGAGGGCCGCCCTGGTGCGTGCCCTCCGGCCCCCAGGGCCGGCCCCACGGCTGCCCGCCCGCGGGGACGGCCTGGTCCGGCTGTACGCCCGCCTGCCCCCCCGCGCTCCAGGGGGCACCACCCTCCGCGGGCAGCACGACACCTTCGTGCGTGGGCCGTACAGCGGGAAGCTGCGGCTCGTCACCCTGTCCGCTCTGCGTCACCGGGACTCCTACGTGTGAACCGTGTGAACCTGTGCAATCGTCGGCTCACGCTACCGGGTGCCCGGAGACCGGCGCCAAGCGCCCAGGGGCGCTCACCACCCCTTCACACAGCAGGGGGGACCGACGGGTGAACCCCGGGGCGCCCACTACACCGTTCACGGCCGGGTCGCCCGAGGTCCGCACCGGGTTCACGGCCGTCAGGCGGCCTGGAGCTCCAGTCTGGCGCCGAACTCCCGGACCGCGGGCTCGTCCCCGTACGGCTCGAACCGCTGCTGGAGGTCGTCGAGGTATTCGGCGCCCCGGCTGGAGCGCACCGTCCCCAGCAGCTCCATCGCCCGCAGCCCCGTGTGACACGCCTGCTCCACCTCACGCTGCTGCACCTGCGCGGTGGCCAGCAGCACCAGACCGATGCCCCGGCGCCGGGTCCGGGACTCCGGAAGTGCCGCCAGGGCCTCCTTCGCCCTGCGGGCGGCCGGTTCGGCCTGGCCCAGGTCCCGGTGGCAGTGGGCCAGTTCGTCGGCGAGGTAGCCGGCGTCGAAGTGGGCGATCCAGTCCGGGTCGTCGCCCTTGTCCGGGTCCGCCTGCTCCAGCGCGGCCACCGCGCGGCCCGCAGCGGCCTGGCAGGTACGGGCGTCGCCCATCAGGGCGTGGCCCCGGGCCTCCGCCGCGTGGAACATCGCCTCCGCCCGCGGGGTCGCCCGTCCACGCGCGCCCTCCTGGGCGGCCCGGGCCAGTTGGGCGATCTCACGCGGGTTGCCGAGCTGGGCCGCGAGATGGCTCATCGAGGCGGCCAGCACATAGCCCCCGTACGCCCGGTCGCCCGCGGCCTGGGCCAGCCGCAGGGCCTGGATGTAGTACCGCTGGGCGAGCCCCGGCTGTCCGGTGTCGACGGCCATGTACCCGGCGAGCTCGGTGAGCCGGGCGGCCGCGCCGAACAGCTCACGGCCGACCGATTCACGGTACGAGCCCGAAAGGAGCCCGGAGACCACGCTGTTGAGATAGTGCACAAGGACGGGCCGCACGTGTCCGCTGCCGAAGCGGTGATCCAGGTCGACGAGCGCGGCCGTCATCGCCCGCACGGCGGCCACGTCCGGCGCCCCGACCCGGGCACCGGCCGTCCGCGCGACCTGCGGATCGGCGCTCGTGATCAGCCAGTCGCGGCTCGGCTCGACCAGCGCGGAGGCGGCCACCGCCGATCCGGACAGCAGGTCGCGGCGGCCCACGTCACTGCGCCACAGCTCGCAGACCTGCTCGATGGCTCCCAGCACGGTGGGCGCGAACTGCAGACCTACGCCGGAGGCCAGGCTCTTGCCGTTGGCCATGCCGATCTCGTCGATCGTGACCGTGCGGCCGAGCTTGCGCCCGATCGCCTCGGCGATGATCCCCGGCGCCCTGCCTCGCGGTTGCTGTCCGCGCAACCAGCGGGCCACGGAGGTCTTGTCGTAGCGGAGATCGAGCCCTCGCTCCGCCCCGACCATGTTGACGCGTCGTGCGAGACCGGCGTTGGAGCACGCCGCCTCCTGGATGAGCGTCTGGAGCCGTTCGTTCGGCTGGCGGGCGACGAGAGGTCTGGCTGCCATTTTTCCCCCTGGGACCGCAGTGATTCAGGAAGGCATCACTGCCCGGCACGGCACAAGAAATGCGCATACTCATCTGTATCGGGTATGGGCGGTGGCGAGTTGGCACAGTCCTGCCCATCGTTACCCGCACGTCGCCGCCCGTCCTCCCGCGCGCCCCCGTCCATGCATCCGTGCGCCCCACATGCAGGATCGATCCCCCGCAAAGGGCTCAGGAGTGCCCGTAACCCCGGGTGACGCCGGTAGTTGAGTGGGACGTGGAAGAGACCATCGGAGTGACGGAAGCCCCCCAGGTCCCCCAACAGCGTGGTGAGCAGCTGATGGAGGCCGCGGCCTGGTACGCCCAGGAGCGGCACTGGGACGTGTTCCCTGGCACCTGGCTCGAGACCGCCGGAGGGGCGGAGTGCTGCTCGTGCGGTGACACCGGCTGCGCCGCCCCCGGGGCCCACCCCACCGGGCCGGACTGGGCCGGCCAGGCGACGGGGAGCGCCGCCGCGGCCCGCCGGATGTGGTCCGGGCAGCCCGGGTCGTCGGTCCTCATGCCCGCGGGCCGGACGTTCGACGCCCTGGACGTACCGGAGTCCGCCGGCTTCCTGGCCCTGGCCCGGATGGAACGGATGGGCGTCACTCTCGGCCCGGTGACCCGCACCCCGGACCGCCGCATGCTGTTCTTCGCGCTGCCGGGCGCCGCCGCCAAGGCGCCCGGCCTGGTGCGGCAGTTGGGCTGGGACGCCGGGGCGATCGGCATGGTGGGGCGCGGCGAGGGCGATTACGTGGCCGGACCGCCGACCCGGATCGCCGGCCGCGGCGCCGTGCAGTGGGCCCGCCGCCCCTCCCGCGCCAACCTGTGGCTGCCCGAGGCGGACGAGCTGATCACGCCGCTCGCGTACGCCTGCGCCCGGGAGGCGGCCGACGCCCGGACACGCCTTTCGTAGGGTGGTCCCCACATGCGGGGACATCGAAAGGCAGTGCCATGCCGGACCAGTCGGACAGTACGAACAGGACGGACACGGCGGGTGTGGCTCCGACGCCACCGCCCGCCGTGCGGGTGGAAGGGCTCTGGAAGCGGTTCGGGGACCAGATCGCGGTCTCGGGCATCGATCTGGAGCTGCCGGCGGGGAGGTTCATCGGCCTGGTGGGTCCCAACGGCGCGGGGAAGACCACCACGCTGTCGATGGTGACCGGACTACTCAGGCCCGACATGGGCCGGATCGAGGTCGGCGGCCACGACGTGTGGCGGGATCCGGTGGAGGTGAAGTCCCGGATCGGGGTGCTCCCGGAAGGGCTGCGACTCTTCGAACGGCTCTCCGGCCGTGAACTCCTCGCCTACACCGGCAGGTTGCGCGGCCTTCCGGGCACCGAGGTGGACAAGCGGGCCACCCAGCTCCTCGACGTACTGGATCTCGCGGGGGCCCAGCACAAGCTGGTCGTGGACTACTCGACCGGGATGCGCAAGAAGATCGGCCTGGCGTCCGCCCTGCTGCACAACCCCGAAGTGCTGTTTCTCGACGAGCCGTTCGAGGGGGTCGACCCCGTGTCGGCGCAGACCATCCGCGGGGTGCTGGAGCGCTACACGCGCTCCGGCGCGACCGTGGTCTTCTCCAGCCACGTCATGGAGCTCGTGGAGTCCCTCTGCGACTGGGTCGCCGTCATGGCGGCGGGGCGGATCCGGGCCCAGGGCACGCTCGCCGAAGTGCGCGGCGAGGCGGCCTCCCTGCAGGACGCCTTCCTCGAACTGGTCGGCGCGGGTGCCCGGGACACCGGTGAGTCCCTGGACTGGCTGGGCGGTGCCCGATGACGGTCCTGGACGCCGCCCCCACGGCCTCACCCGCCCCCGCCGTACGCGGGCAGGGCCTCGTCCCCGTCTTCGTACGGCTCAAGCTGACGCTGCTGCGCAACGGGCTGCGCCAGTCCTCCGGGCGGCGGGCCGCCTACGTCGCGTCCCTCGTGGTCACCCTGCTGCTCGCGGTGGGCCAGGCGATCGGCCTGGTCGCCCTCCGCGGGCACGCGCAGGCCGGCACCCTGGTGGTGCTGTTGACCGCGGTGGTCGCGCTGGGCTGGGCGTTCATGCCGCTGTTCTTCCCGAGCGGTGACGAGACCCTGGACCCGAGCCGGCTGGTGATGCTGCCGCTGCGGCCCCGCCCGCTGACCGGGGCACTGCTCGTGGCCTCGCTGATCGGCATCGGCCCGCTCTTCACGTTCACGCTGGCTCTCGGCTCGGTGATCGCGGTGGCGCACGGCGCGGCCGCGGTGGTGTTCGCGGTGGTCGCCGTGCCGCTGACCCTGCTGGTGTGTGTGGCGCTGGCCCGGTCCGTCGCCACGGCCAACATCCGGCTGCTGACCTCGCGCAAGGGCCGCGACCTCGCCGTGCTCAGCGGGCTGGTGATCGCGGTGGGCATCCAGTTCGTCAGCTTCGGTGCCCAGCGCCTGAGCCGGGCGGGCGGGCTGTCCACGCTCGAACCGGTCGCGGACGTGGCCCGCTGGCTGCCGCCCGCGTCGGCGCTCGGAGCCGTGGGGTCCGCCTCCGACGGGGCGTACGGCACCGCCCTGGCACAGCTGCTGCTCTCCGTGCTCGCCCTGGGCGGCCTGTTGTGGCTGTGGGAGCGCAGCCTGGTGAAGCTGATGACGGCACCCGACGGCTCCACGGTCGCCGCCGGCGAACCCTCGGCCGGTCGCTCCGGCGCTGACCGTTCCGGGCGCTTCCCGCTGCTCCCCGACGGTCGTACGGCCACGGTGATGCAGCGGAGCCTGCGGTACGTCGTACGGGATCCGAAGACCAAGGCTGCCTGGGTGTCGGCGCTCGCGATCGGTCTGATCGTGCCGGTGCTCAACGCGGTGCAGGGGTCGGGGTCGGTCTACTTCGCGTGCTTCGCGGCCGGGATGCTCGGCATGCAGATGTACAACCAGTTCGGGCAGGACACCTCCGCGTTCTGGATGGTGGCGCTGTCGATCTCCACGCCCCGGGACGCCTGTCTCGAACTGCGGGCGCGGGCCCTGGCCCTGCTGCTGATCACCTTGCCGTACACCGTCCTGGTGACGGTGGTGACGGCGGCGGTGCTCGGGGACTGGGCGGCACTGCCGGGGGTCATGGGGCTGTCCTTCGCCCTGCTCGGCGCGATGCTGGCGACCGGCGCCCTGGCCTCGGCGCTGTTCCCCTACTCGATCCCGCAGGACGGGGCGTTCAAGAACGTCGTGCCGGGGCAGGCCGGACTCGCCTGGATCTCCATCCTCGGCGGCATGGTGACGGCAGCGCTCCTCAGCGGGCCCGTGATCGGGCTGACGATCTGGCTCCATGTGGCGGACCACCAGGGTCAGTTGTGGCTGCTGCTACCGGTGGGTGCGGTGTACGGGGCGTTCATCGGGTGGCTGGGCGTACGGCTGGCCGCACCGCGCACGGCGGACCGGCTCCCGGAGATCCTCGCCGCGGTCAGCAAGGGCTGAGCACGCGGCTCACGAGGCTCCGGCCGCGGGGCTTCCGGGGCCAGGGGGGGCTTCCGGGTCAGGGGCTGACGGGCTCCCGGTCGTCCCGGAAGTCCTCCGCGAGCTGCCGCAGGAAGGGCTCCACCGCCCTGCGCCAGCCGTCCGGCCGGTCGTAGTGGACGAGATGGCCTGCGTCCTCCACCTCCGCGTACTGCCCGCGCGGCAGGACACGGACCATCTCCTGGGCCTCGGCCCTTCCCAGCTCCCCGTCGATCCCGCGCAGGACCAGGGTGGGGCAGCGCACCTGGGCCAGCTCCTCCCAGTGGGCGTCGTAGACCCAGGTGGCCCGGGACGTCAGCATCTGCTGCCGCGAGAAGACGGGCCGCCAGCCGTCGGAGCTCTCGGCCATCACCTCCGCGTAGAACTCACCGCGGGAGGGGCTGGGCCGCTCCACCCAGGGGTCGTCCTCGCCGAACCACTTCCGCACCTCGGCGAGCGTCGCGAACGGGAGCGGCCACGTCCTGAACCAGTCCTCCCACTCGCGCTGCGAGGCCGCGCCGAGAGCGGAGGCACGCATGTCGCAGATGATCAGCGCCTTGACGAGATCGGGGCGCTTCGCGGCGAGCTGCCACGCGGTGAGCGCACCCATCGCGTGCCCGATGAGGGTGACGGGGGCGAGGTCGAGCTGTTCGATCGCGGCCTCGACGTCCGCGACGTAGGCGTCGCGGGTGTACGGGCCGTCGGCCGGCTTCTCGCTACGCCCGTGACCGCGCTGGTCGAGGCCCACCGGCCGATGGCGCTCGGAGAGCCAGCGAGCCGTGGAGGCCCAGTGGGCCGCCCGGCCCATGAGCCCGTGGAGCATTAAGACCCCGGGGGCCCGCGCGGCCTCCGCACGCTCCTTGGGCGGGTCGGCGAACTCCCAGGCCGCGAGGCGTACGCCGTCCGATCCGGTCACATCGATGCGCCGCACCATAGGTTCTGGCACCCCCTTCTGCTCCTCGATCACCATGTGTTCGTGCACGCCAGACTATCGAACCTATATTCGAAAACCTGCTTCCGGCTCGCAACGTCCCACGTTTGAGTGACAACGGTTCAGGATTGACGACGGCCCCCCAGGGGAGACCTTCTCCGGGAAGCGGACCGCTCGGGGACAGGGGTCCGCGGGGACTGACTTCGAGAGCTCGGGGCTCCAGGTCAGCGCAGGGGAGGACCGGCCCCGGCACCTTCGGGCGCCGGGGCCGTCCCCTGTTCCGGAATGCGTGGGTCCGCGCCCACGGCGGACCAAGGGGGCGACCGGTGCCGCGACGGGCGCCGGAAGGCGCGTGGGGCCGGGGTGAACACCCCGAGCGACCATGAAGGCATCGGAAAGCGCGAGGGCCTCGGAACGCGCGAAGACCTCGGAAAACCCAGCAGCCACCTCACGGTGCGCGTGCCAGTACGACGGGCGCATTCCCTGCTCCCTCCCCGGACCGCGCGGCGGACCTCCGCCGGCGCCCTCAGGTCACATGCCTGGCCACAGCCTGGCACGCGTTTCGCCCGGGCGCTGCGATTCCGGGCGGAAAACAGAAAGCGGTCTTACCCGCTCAGATCTGCACGTGCATCCGCACCGACGCCCGCACATGCAGTCGGGCACCGGCGCGTGCGCAGACGCTGCTCAGCACGCTGCTCGGCGCCTGGGCAGCGCGGCCCGGCGCCGCTCAGCGCTTGGCGACGAAGACGTGCGAGGCGACCTCGGAATTCAGCTCGGCCGCCTCCCCGCTCGAACCGACCAGCACCCCGCCGGCCGACTCGGTCACGCTGACGACCGAGCCGGGCTGCACGCCCGCCCGCCGCAGCGAGTACATCAGCTGCGCGTCGGTCTGGATCGGCTCACCGATCCGGCGCACCACCACGGTCTTGCCCTCCGCGCCCGGGTCGAGCTCGGCCAGGCTCACCATGCCCTCGTCCAGGAACGGATCGGCCCCGGCCTGCTCGCCCAGCTCCTCCAGACCCGGGATGGGATTCCCGTACGGGGACTCCGTCGGATGCCGCAGCAGCTCCAGCACCCGGCGCTCGACGGCCTCGCTCATCACGTGTTCCCAGCGACACGCCTCGGCGTGGACCTGCTCCCACTCCAGACCGATGACGTCGACCAGCAGGCACTCCGCGAGCCGGTGCTTGCGCATCACCCGCGTCGCCAGGCGACGCCCTTCCTCGGTCAGCTCCAGGTGGCGGTCGCCCGCGACCTGGACCAGCCCGTCCCGCTCCATGCGCGCCACCGTCTGGCTGACCGTCGGACCGCTCTGGTCCAGCCGTTCCGCGATCCGGGCGCGCATGGGGACCACGCCTTCCTCTTCGAGCTCGAGGATGGTGCGGAGATACATCTCCGTCGTATCGATCAGTCCGGACATTCGTGCCCCTCGATGCTGTGACCTGAAGTCGTCGTGCGATGGCCCTCCACCAATTCTGACGCATAGCGCCGACAACCGGGCCCCACCATCAGGACTCCGTACCCATGGCCCGCCCGGTGCGGTATTGACAGCCCACCGGTCCGGACCGCAACGTGATCCGCGACACGGGCCCCGCACGGGCCCTCACCCGCAGGAAAGGCCTCCTCGATGAGCGACAGCAAGCTCGCCGGTCAGTTCTTCGACGCAGCGATCGGCCTGCTGGAGCGGGTGCGCGACGAGGAGTCCGGGGCGATCGCCGCCGCGGGGGCCGCGATCGCCGACACCGTCGCCGCGGGCGGCCGGCTCTTCGCCTTCGGAGCCGGGCACTCCTCGCTCGCCGCGCAGGACGTCGTCTACCGTGCGGGCGGCCTCGCCCTGATGAACCTGCTCTCCGTGCCCGGCACACTCGGCGTCGACGTCATGCCGGCCACGCTCGGCTCCGCGCTGGAGCGGGTGGACGGTCTCGCGGGCGCCGTGCTCGACGCCGGCCCGGCCCGCTCCGGAGACCTCCTCGTGATCATCTCCCTGTCGGGCCGCAACGCACTGCCCGTGGAGATGGCGCAGAACGCGCGGGCGCTCGGGCTGACGGTCGTCGGGGTCACCTCGGTCGCGTACACGAAGGGCACCAGATCACGGCACGTCTCCGGCGGATTCCTCCGGGACCACTGCGACATCGTGCTCGACAGCAAGATCGCCGTCGGCGACGCGGAGCTGACGGCGGAGGGTGTCGAGGCGCCGTTCGCGCCCGCCTCCACCGTCGTCACCAGCGCCCTGATGCAGGCCATGATGGCCACCGCGGCGGAGGAACTCGTCGCACGGGGGATCGAGCCGCCGCTGCTGCGCTCGGGCAACGTCGACGGCGGACACGAGTGGAACGGGCGCGTGATGCGGGAGTACGGCGACCGCATCTTCTACCGGCACTGACCTGCACTGACCGGCACTGGACGGCCGGACTCAGACCGGCCCGGCCGTCAGCCGGGCCAGGTCGACCGCCGACGCGACCCGGACCGCCACACTCTCCGCGTACATCACGTCGGGGCGTTCGAACGCGCTCCGGTTCGCCGCCCGGAGGAACGTCACCACGCCCAACGTCCGCCCCCGGCTCCGCAGCACGGCGCACAGGGCGTGCACGGAGTCACCCGGCCACTGCTGCTCCACGGCCCACGCCGCGCCCGCACCGGCCGGCGCGGCGGCACGGACGGAACCCGTGCGCTCCACCGCCTGGAGGGCCGGGTGCCCCGGTGCGTACCGCACGGGCAGCGCTCCACCGGAGACCGGCAGGCAGGGCCCCGGCGCGTCGGACGGGGTGGCCGCGGCCCGTACGAGCCGCTCCCCTGCCGCCAGGTCCGCCAGCAGATCGACGACGACGTGGTCCGCGAACCCCGCCAGTGCGTAGTCCAGCGACGTGGTCGCCGCCTCCATCGGGTCCTCGCACTCCGCCGCCTGGCGGGCCGCCCGGTGCAGCTGGTTCGCGCGGAACCGCACCCGGTCCGCCTCCTGCTCTGCCAGCTTCGCCGCCGTGACGTCCCGGAAGAGCCAGCCGACCCCGAGCGGTACGGGCTCCTCCGCCAACGGTGAGGCCAGCCGCAGGAACCCACTGCGCCAGCAGCGCCGCCGGTCACCCTCGGGGGTCCGCAGCGTCACCCACAGCTCGGCCGGTGCGGACGGCGCGCCCTCGGCGAGGACGTGCTGCAGGGCCCCCTCCAGATCCTCCACCCCCTGGACGATCAGCTCGCCCAGCGGACGCCCCAGCGGCGCGGTGCGGCCGCCGCCCAGTGACCGGGCCGCGTAGGCGTTGACCATGGTCGGACGCAGGTCGACGTCGACGAGGACCACGCCCCAGGACGCGTCCTCGAACAGGGCCTCGCTGAGCGCGATGGACCGCTCCAGATCGATCTGCGCGTGCATCTCGCTGAACGCGCAGTACACCCCGGCCGGCTTCCCGTCCTCACCGCGCACCCCGGACGACTGGGTCCGTACGAGGACCCGCCCGCCGTCCTTGCGCAGCAGCGCGAACTCGTGGACCTGCCGCCCCGGCGCGTCCATGGCGGCCAGCAGCCGCCCCTGCACGTCGCCCGCGTCCGCGCTCCGCACGGCCCACCCGGCGAAACCGCGCCGTCCGACGGCCTCGGCGGCGGTCCAGCCGAGGATGCGCTCGGCCTCACGGTTCCAGTGGGTGATGGTGCCGTGCGCGTCGAACGCGCAGAGCGCGGCGTCCATCCCGTCGAGCAGCGCGGCGAGGAGCCTGGACCCCGGAATCGCCGCCGCCGACGGCTCCCGCCCGGGATCCTCGTCGGGACCGAGCGCGTCGGTGGTGCCGGTGCTCCTGGAAGCACTCACTCCGTACCTCCCGCAGGGGGTGTTCCGCTTCGCTTTCCGCGTTGCCGCACGTCAGACCATTGAACTCGAACGTGAGCCACCACACAGCCACTTCCACGAAATCCGGTGTCCACCGGGCTCCGTAAATTCGCTTGTGCGGCCTGGGGGAGGGTTTCTAGGCTGTGGGCACACGCTGAAAGGAGGTGATCCGAAAAGTGCAGTCTTATCGGATTCGTGAGGTGGCTGCGGGCTGACAGCCCGTCGTCGCACACCGTGCACCTCGGCAGGCTGCCTGCCGAAACCCGAGCAGTCACCGACCCGCAGGCTCGCCGGTAAGTCCGGCCGGCTCCTCCGCAAGGAGGGACCAGAGCCTGCGGGTTCCTGCGTTTCACGGGCAGCGGGCCGGTACTGCTGGGACCGGCCGGATGCTGCCCGCTCCTTCCGGTCCTCAGGCGGCTGACCGGTCAGGGGCAGAGCCGCTCCACCCGCCAGTCGGCGGCCGGGCCGTCCCGGACGTAGCGCAGCCGGTCGTGCAGCCGGTTCTCCCGGCCCTGCCAGAATTCGATCGCGTCCGGCACGACGCGGAATCCGCCCCAGTGCGGCGGGGCGGGCACCTTCTCGCCCTCCGGGTAGCGGGCCGCCAGCTCGTCGTAGCGGGCGGTCAGCTCCTGCCGGGAGCCGACCACCGTCGACTGGTCGCTGGCCCAGGCGCCCAGCTGGGATCCATGGGGGCGGGTGCGGAAGTAGGCCACCGTCTCCTCACGTCCGACGCGGGCCGCGGTGCCGGTGACGATGACCTGGCGGGCGAGCGGGTGCCAGGGGAAGAGCAGCGAGACGTGCGGGTTCGCCGCCAGCTCGCGACCCTTGCGGGAGCCGTAGTTGGTGAAGAAGACGAAGCCCCGGCCGTCGTAGTGCTTCAGCAGCACCGTCCGTGAGGACGGCCGGCCCTCCGGGTCGGCCGTGGACACCACCATCGCGTTCGGCTCCTGGAGGGCGCCCTCCCCGGCGACCTGACGGAACCAGCGGGCGAACTGGTCCATGGGATCGGCGGCGAGATCCTTCTCGACGAAGTCCTCGGAGCGGTACTGCTCGCGCATCGCGGCCGGATCGGTGGTGCAATCGGATGACGGGACGCGGGAGGAGGCGGACACGGAAGACGGAGTGGCATCTGCTGTGGGCACGGGGCCATCCTGCCGCAGCGGGCCGGTTCCCTGCGGGGAGGGGCGCGATCGCCCGTCCACGAGCCGGGACGCTGTGCCCGACGTCACCCTTCCCCGCATCGTGGTAACCCGCCAGTATCGTGGAACGGCCTCCGTGGCCGTCCGCCAGCCGCCGAGTCGAGGGAGCCGCCCCATGTCCGACTTCGTACCCGGACTTGAAGGAGTCGTCGCGTTCGAGACGGAGATCGCCGAGCCCGACAAGGAGGGCGGCTCGCTCCGTTACCGCGGCGTCGACATCGAGGACCTCGTCGGCCATGTGTCGTTCGGCAACGTCTGGGGTCTGCTGGTGGATGGGGCGTTCAACCCCGGTCTGCCGCCCGCCGAACCGTTTCCGATCCCCGTGCACTCCGGCGACATCCGTGTCGACGTGCAGTCCGCGCTCGCCATGCTGGCGCCGGTGTGGGGCCTGAAACCGCTGCTCGACATCGACGAGCGGACCGCGCGCGACGACCTGGCGCGGGCCGCCGTGATGGCCCTGTCGTACGTCGCCCAGTCGGCCCGGGGCCAGGGCCTGCCGATGGTCCCGCAGAGCGAGATCGACAAGGCGGAGTCCGTGGTCGAGCGGTTCATGATCCGCTGGCGCGGCGAGCCGGACCCGAAGCACGTCAAGGCCGTCGACGCCTACTGGACGTCGGCCGCCGAGCACGGCATGAACGCCTCCACGTTCACCGCCCGTGTCATCGCGTCGACCGGCGCGGACGTCTCCGCGGCCCTGTCCGGGGCGGTGGGCGCGATGTCGGGCCCCCTGCACGGCGGGGCGCCGTCCCGGGTCCTCGGCATGATCGAGGAGATCGAGCGGACCGGCGACGCCACGGCGTACGTGAAGCAGGCGCTGGACAAGGGCGAGCGGCTGATGGGCTTCGGCCACCGCGTCTACCGCGCCGAGGACCCCCGCGCCCGGGTCCTGCGGCGCACGGCCCGTGAGCTGGCCGCCCCGCGCTTCGAGGTGGCGGAGGCCCTGGAGAAGGCGGCCCTGGAGGAGCTCCACGCCCGTCGCCCGGACCGTGTCCTGGCGACGAACGTCGAGTTCTGGGCGGCGATCGTGCTCGACTTCGCCGAGGTCCCGGCCCACATGTTCACGGCGATGTTCAGCTGTGCCCGTACGGCGGGCTGGTCGGCGCACATCCTGGAACAGAAGCGGACCGGCCGTCTGGTGCGCCCCTCGGCGACGTACGTCGGCCCGGGAACCCGCGACCCCCGCTCGATCGCGGGCTACGACCAGCTCGCCGATCTGGGCAACTGACCCGGCCGGGGCGCGCGGCCGGTGAAGCACTCCTTCCCGTCTCCCGCCCCGGGCCGGAAGCAGGCCCGGAGCACGGCTCCCGGGCGGACGGCGACCATCGCGGTGTAGACGTACGACCCCGCGTCCGTCTCGTCCATGACCTCCGCGCTCCGGGGCGGACCACCGCTCGCGGTCACCTCGATCCGGTCTCCGGTGCTCGTCCCCCACGTCCGGGCCCAGCCGGCTCCGCAGTCGGCGCTGTACCGCAGCTCCACCCTGGCTCCGGTGGCCGTCCGGTACGAGGCGAGGGTGGCCGGCGGCCCCAGGGCGCAGATCATGTGCATCGGGTTCTTCCCCTCGCAGGCGGCTCCCCGGCACCGGTGTCCGGGCGGGGACGGCTGCCGGCCGTCGTCGCCGCCCAGCAGGAGAAGGGCCGCCGCGAGGCCCCCGACGGTCACGGCACCCACCGCGGCGAGCAGGGTCACGACGGTCCTGCGGCCGGCCCGGCCGCGGGGCGGCGTGCCCCCTGCCGGGGGCGGGGGCGGCGTGACCGTGCCGGCCACCACCGCCGCGCGCCCGCTCCCCCGTGATTCCGCGAGCTCCCACAGCGCCAGGCACCGCCCGTCCTGTTCACCGGCGAGACCGCACAGGGCCCGCACCGCCTGACGCGGGGGCAGCGCCTTGCCGTTGAGGTAACGGTCCCAGGACGACTTGCTGTACGGGGTGCGGTCCGCCAGACCCGCCAGGCTCAGTCCGGTGCGCTTCTTCAGTTCCCGCAGCGCCGTGGCCAGACGCGCGTGCTCCGGCGACGGACCCGCCCCCGTCACGGCAGGGGCGCTTCCCGCAGGGCCTGCCAGGTGTGCGGCCCGATGATGGCGTCCACGACCAGGCCGTGCCGTTGCTGGAAGCGCTGGACCGCGCGTTGCGTCACCGGGCCGTGGATGCCGTCGACGGTCCCCGGATCACTGCCCGCCCTCTTCAGCAGGCACTGCGCCTCGGCCACCTCCGGACCGGCGTGGCCGTACGCCACGACGGCGTCCAGGGTGCGGCTGTTGCCCGCGTACCAGAGGCCGTCCCTGCGCTCCGGGCGGCAGGTGTACACGGCCGGCGTCGAGGCGACGGGCCGGGCGCCGGGAGCGGCCGTGGCCCCTGACCCACCGTCCGTGTGCCGCACGGCCAGGAGGACCGCCGCCGAGGCGGCCAGCACCAGGGCGACCGCCCCCGCCACGAACGCGACGCGCGGCGCACGCCTCCACGGCCCGGCCGCCCGGCTCCCCGGCGGCGCCGCTCCCGCTCCCGGTCCCGGTCCGGCGGTCTCCGGCGCGGCCGCGCCGCCGGCCCTCCACGCCTCGGTGGCGACCTCGTGGAGTACGAGCAGCCGGGTCGGATCCTCACCGGCGATCCGTGCCAGCGCCTCGACGGCCTCCCGGGGCGGCAGCGATCCGGCACCCAGATACCGCTCCCACGACCGTGGGCTGTACCCCGTCCTCGCTGCCAGCTGACGCGTGCTCAGTCCGCTGTGGTCCTTCAGCCGGCGCAGCCGGACCACCAACTGCCGGACATCGGAATCCACTTCGGCGGGCAGCTCTTTCCAACGCGACATGTTCCCCCGTTCGCGTGCACGGCCCCTGGCCCGGGCCCCCGTTCGCCCTTCGCATTCTGCACCAGCGACCGCGCCCGCCCAGGACGCGCGAGGCACGGGACCGGCTGCCCCCGGGCCGGCCGTCCCGGCGTCCCACCGTCCCGGCCGACCGACACCGAGGGTGGCGTCTTCGCAGGTCAACAGGGTAAACATCCCATGGGTGCGTCACTTCCGCGGCGGCTCTGGCGGCGCTCGCCATCCGCCCCGCAGTCTTGGTGCCGAGCCGGCCGCCACGGTCGGATCCACCCATGAGGAGGAAAGCGAATGCAAACCTTGACGAGGGCGTTCGTCGGAGTCACCACTGTCATCGCGCTCGCCGGCGGAAGCCTGGCGGCCGCGGGTACCGGCTTCGCCGCGACCGAGCAGACCAGGCAGCCGGTGACGAACTCGGTGGCCGCCGCCCCGCTCGCGGTCGTCAACCTCGGTCTGAACAGCACGCAGGCCAAGAAGCTCCAGCGGGACCTGAAGAACAACTGGGGCTACAAGGGCGCCATCGACGGGCAGCTCGGCACCAGCAGCTGGAAGGCGATGCAGCGCTACCTCAAGGCGAACTGGAAGTACACCGGCTCCATCGACGGAGTCGTCGGGAGCGGCACGGTGAAGGCGCTGCAGCGCTGGCTCAAGAAGAGCTGGGGCTACAAGGGCGCCATCGACGGGATCGCCGGAGCGGGGACCAAGGCGGCCCTCGCGCGGTACTGCGACTCCCGCTGAGCCCGCCTCGGCCCACACGCCGTACGCACCGGAGGCCTGGCCCGCCTCCGGTGCGTACGCACGCCCGGCCCGTCGGCTTCACGACGGGGCGGCGTCACTCGGCGGCGGCGATGTAACGCCCGTCCCCCTCGTCATCGTCGTCGTACTCGTCCTCCTCCTCCCGCCCGGAGAGGTCGACCCGCACCCCCGCCGGTTCGAGGGTCTCCCGGATCCGCGCCGTCATGGCGTCGCTCAGGAAGTGGTGGTGCAGGTCGAGCGAGCGCAGGTGGGTGAGCGGCTGCCCGTTCAGCAGCGCCTCCGCCCCGGCGTCCCCGAGCGTCCCCAGCGACAGGCTGAGCGATTCGAGGCGGGCGACGACGGGTGCGTGAGCCACGGCCGCCGCGATCTCGTCCTGGAACTGGCTGTTCTGCAGCCCCAGGTGCCGCAGCGCGGGGAACCGCGCGCCCTCCAGCAGCGGCGCGAGGTCTTCCAGGGTCGTGTCGCAGCCGTAGTACTCGTCGCCCAGCCACAGCTCCAGGTGCTCCAGGGCCGGCAGATCGGAGTCCAGGACACCACGCACCACCCCGGCGGGCAGCCCGCCGCACTCGAAGCGCAGGGTGCGCAGCGCCTCATGGCGCACCGCGGTGAACTCCAGGCCCGCGCTGCCCCGTACCGCAAGCTCCCGCAGCCGGGGGTAGGCCGTGAGGACGGGCGTGACGTCGGACTGCTCCATCCAGGAGAGTTCGGACTGTTCGGCGACGATGTCGCCGAGGAACAGCGCCTCCAGACCGACGAGGCGCGAGCTCGCCTCCGCGAGCGTCCCGGTCATGCTGCCCATGCCCCACTCGGTGTACCACGGGTAGCCGATGATCAGCGCGCGTACGTCCTCGGCCGGCATGGTCGAGAGGAAACGCTCCCAGTAGTCGTCCGAGCCTTCTTCACCGTCCATGTCCCCGAGCTCGATGCGCCAGGCGACGGCATCGGCGGCGGGCATGTCCTTGCTCCGGGTGAACTGCGGGAAGGTATGAGCGGGCAGGCCGTGGAGGTGCTCCACATGATCGATCACATGCATCCTTCGGTGGAGTGAGCGCTACAACTCCCGTTGTTCTACCAGCAGGTGACGACACCACCGCTGCCCCCTCCTCACTGCGCGGCGAACGCCCGCCGCCCGTGCGCGAGGAGTTCGCGCACGGCGGGGTTGCGCGTACTCCGCCACACCAGCGCGAGCAGCGCCGGCGTCTCGACATCCGCGATGACGCGGGCGGTGAGCCGGTCGCCGTAGCTCGCGGCCATCGACTCGCTGAGGACGGCGACCCCGAGCCCCCGCGCGGCGAGATCCGCGAGGGCGTCCGCCGCACTGGCCTGCAGCGCGATCACCGGCCGGAGGCCCTCGGCGGCACAGGCGCGGTCGAGGAGCGCACGGAGGCCGGTACCGGGTGGCATGCAGATGAGAGGCCGGGCCACCAGGTCGCGCAGGGTCACCCGTTGCTGACGAGCCAGCGGATCCCCGTCCGGTACGGCGGCGACGAGCCGCTCGCTGATGATCGTCAGGGCCTCCAGCCCTTCGGGGGCGGGAGCGGCGGTGCCGATCAGGGCCAGATCGACGGCTCCGGCGCGCACACCGTCGACGAGCCGGTCGGAGTTGTCCTCCAGCAGCGAGATCTCGACCCCGGGATGGGCCCGGTGGAACGCCGCGAGGGCGTCGAACAACGGGGTTACGGTGCAGCCGATGACCATCCCGACGGTGAGCCGGCCCCGGATCAGCTCGGCCACCTCGCCCACCGCCTGCCCCACCGCCTCGGCTGCGGCCAGCGTGGCGCGGGCGTGTGCGAGCGCGGCCTTTCCGGCGACGGTGAGGGCTGCGGTGCGCGAGGACCGGTCGAACAGCTCGGCGCCGAGCTCCCGTTCCAGCCTGCGGATCTGGGCGCTCACCCCGGACTGGCTGATGTGCACCCGCTCGGCGGCCCTGGTGAAGTTCCGCTCCTCGGCGACGGCGACGAAGTATTCCAGCTGCCTCAGGTCCATGACCGTTGATTCTAGTTACCAGAAGAACCATCTGTTGGACTTCTGGAAGGGGGCCTGGCCACGCTGGAGGTGACAAGAACCGGACCAGGAGGAAACCGTGCCCGAGTACGAGAAGGCCCAGCGCCCCGAGGACATCACCCGCCTGTTCGTCGAGCGGTCCAACGCCGGCGACGCGGCCGGGGTCGCCGCCCTCTACGAGGCGGAGGCGGTGCTGGCGTACCCGCCCGGCGAGGTGACGGTGGGGCGGGAGGCCATCCGCGCGCTGTGGGCGAAGGTGCTGGCGGGCCGCCCGCACTTCGAACAGGAGCCGCCCCTGCCGACCCTGATCAGCGGCGACATCGCCCTGACGTCGACCCCGCCGAAGGACGGAGCCGGAGCGCGGGCCCAGGTCGTCCGTCGCCAGCCCGACGGAACCTGGCTGCGAGTCCTCGACCAACCCGAGTTCACCCCACCCACCCCCTGACCCGTCACTGGGAAGTCACGGACACCCATACCGGACATATACCCCCCGAATCCGTCTGTAACTTCCCAACGAGCGGGGGCGGGGGGTGGCGGGCGGGGGTTAGGGCAGCGTCTCGTTCAGTAGTGCCGTCCATTGGGTGACCACTCGGCTTCGCCTCGCGGTGTCGTCCGTCAGGAGGTTGGCGAGGCCCAGGCCCCGGGCCATGTCGAGGAGGCCCTGCACCGTCTCGCGCACCCCGGGGCGGGTCTCGTCGGCGCCGAGGAGTTCGACGGCGATGCGGTGGGTCTCGCGGCCCACGCGTGCTTCGAGTTCGGTGACGCGGGGGCGGAGCTGCGCCTCGTTGGACGCGGCGACCCAGAGCTGGAGCGCGGCACGGAAGAGCGGGCCGGTGTAGAGGTCGACGAGCGCGGCGACGACCTCGGCGCGGCCCTGGACGGGCAGGGCGCGCAGGGCGGCGGAGCGTTCCTCGGCGACGTACTCGACGGCGCCGGTGAACAGGTCCTCGCGGGTCGGGAAGTGGTGCTGGGCCGCGCCCCGGGAGACCCCCGCGTGTTCGGCGACGACGGAGACGGTGGAGCCCGCCCAGCCGCGTTCGGCGAGGCAGGCGACCGCCGAGGCCAGGAGCCGCTGCCGGGTGGCGCGGCTCCTGTCCTGCTTCGGGGGCGTCACAGCACCCATGCGGGATCCCGTCGTTCCAGGAAGGCCGTCATCCCCTCCCGTGCGTCGTCGGAGGCGAAGAGCGCCGCCGAGCGGGCGATGAGGTCTTCGGCGTGTCTGTCGAAACTCCGCAGCACAGTAGCCGTGACCAGCTCCTTCGATGCGGCCAGCCCCTGCGGTGACGCCCTGCGCAGTCCGTCCAGTACCGGTTCGAGCGCCTTGTCCGCGTCGTCGGCGGCGACACTCACGAGGCCGACGCGGGCCGCTTCGGCCGCGTCGAAGCGTTCCCCGGTGAGGTAGTAGCGGGCTGCGGCGCGCGCGTCGAGGCGGGGCAGCAGCGGCAGGGAGATCACGGCGGGGGCGAGGCCCAGACGGGACTCGGTGAGGGCGAAGGAGGACTCGGGGCCCGCGACCGAGATGTCACACGCCCCGAGCAGGCCGAGGCCGCCGGCCCGGACGTGCCCGGTGACCCGGGCGACGACGGGCTTGGGCAGGGCGACGAGGCGCCGCATGAGGGCGACGAGTTCGTGCGGGTCGGGCGGTGCGGTGAGGTCGGCGCCCGCACAGAAGGTGTTGCCGGTGTGGGTGAGGACCACGGCCCGTACGGAGGCGTCGGCTGCACAGGCGTCGAGGGCCTCGGCGAGTTCACCGACGAGTCGCGCACTCAGGGCGTTGCGGTTGGCCGGTGAGTCGAGGGTGAGGGTGGCGATGCCGCGGTCGTGGACGGTTGGGGCGAGCAGTGTCATGCGGTTCGTCTCCTTCTACCGTGCCGTCCGCCCGCGCCCGCCCACCGGGCCGGACGCGGAAGGGAAGTGGTCACGCACGCGGGCACCCGCGGTCATCGCGGCTTCCCCCGGTCGCGCAGCTCGCGCCGCAGGATCTTGCCGGAGACCGCGCGCGGTACGGCCTCGATGAATTCGGCCCGTCTGACCTTCTTGTACGGGGAGACCCGGTCGGCGACGTGTGCGATGACGTCCGCCTCCGTGAGGTCCCCGGCGCCGGGGCCCCGGACCACGTAGGCCTTGGGGACCTCGTTGCCGTCGGCGTCGTACACGCCGATGACGGCGGCGTCGGCGATGTCCGGGTGGGTGAGGAGGAGGGCCTCCAGGTCGGCGGGGGCGACCTGGTAGCCCTTGTACTTGATGAGTTCCTTCACGCGGTCGACGACGTACAGCCAGCCGTCCGTGTCGACCCGGCCGACGTCCCCGGTGTGCAGCCAGCCGTCCTCGTCGATCATGGCGTCGGTGGCCTCGGGGCGGCCGAGGTAGCCCTTCATCACCTGGGGGCCGCGGATGAGGATCTCGCCGTCGGTGCCGGTGCCCACGTCGATGCCGGGATCGGTGAGCGAGACGATCCGCATCTCGGTGCCGGGCAGCAGCTTGCCGACCGTGCCGGGCGGCGGGTTCTCCGCGGCGAGGGGGACGACATGGGTGCCGGGCGAGAGTTCCGTCATGCCGTACGCCTGCCGTACGGCGGGGACGCCGAGCCGGGTGGAGCAGGCGGCTGCGAGTTCGGCGTCGAGCGGGGCGGCGGCGCTGACGATGTACTCCAGCGAGGAGAGGTCGTAGTCCCCGACGAGCGGGTGCTTCGCGAGGGCCAGCACGATGGGCGGGGCGACGTACAGGCCGGTGATGCGGTGGTTCTGGATCGTTTCGAGGAACTGGGCGAGGTCGAAGCGGGGCAGGACGACGACCGTGGCGCCGTAGCGCAGCGGCCCGTTCATGAGCGCGGTCAGACCGTAGATGTGGAAGAACGGCAGCACGGCCAGGATGCGGTCGCGCTCGCCCAGCGGGACGAAGGGTCTCAGCTGTTCCAGGTTGGTGGCGATCGAACGGTGGGTGAGCATCACGCCCTTGGGGGTGCCGGTGGTCCCGGAGGAGTACGGGAGTACGGCGACGTCCTGGGCCGGGTCGAAGGTGATGTCGGGTTCGGGGGCCGTGGAGCCCAGCATGTCGAGTACGGAGGTGTGGCCCTCGGCCTGGTCGCAGACGAAGATCTCCTCGATGCCGCCCGCGAGTTCGGCGGCCCGGCGGGCGACGTCGAGGAGGGGGGACACGGTGACGATCCAGCGGGCCGCGGAGTCCCCCAGCTGCTTGGCGAACTCCTCGGCGGTGGCGAGCGGGTGGATGGTGGTGACGGTGGCGCCGGCCCGGCTCGCCCCGTAGAAGACGGGCGGGTAGGCGATGGTGTTCGGGCTGTGCAGGGCGAGGACGTCGCCCTTGCGCAGGCCCGCCGCGGCGAGGTGGGCGGCGATGCGCCGGTGGAAGGTGTCGAGCTGGCTGTACGTGACCGTCGTCCCGTCGGTCCCGTCGATCAGGGCGGGGGTGTCACCGAAGTCCGCGGCGTTGCCGAGGACGGCCTCGTGGATGGGTGTCTCGAGGGGCGGGACGTCTGCGTACTCGCTGTGGAACACCATTCTTCGGTCCCCTTCGACGCGGGTGGAGAGCCAGAATCGCCCCTGCGGGGGCGGTTGGGGAGACCTGGGACATGGCGCGATGCCGTCAGTACGACTTCGGCAGGCCCAGGGTCTGGTGGGAGACGTAGTTCAGGATCATCTCCCGGCTGACGGGTGCGATACGGGAGACCCGCGCCGCCGTGATGAGGGAGGCGAGCCCGTACTCGCGGGTGAGGCCGTTGCCGCCCAGGGTGTGGACGGCCTGGTCGACGGCCCGGACACAGGCTTCGGCGGCGGCGTACTTCGCCATGTTGGCGGCCTCGCCGGCGCCTGTGTCGTCGCCGTCGTCACAGAGCTTCGCGGCCTTCTGCATCATCAGCCGGGCGAGCTCCAGCTCGATGTGCGCCTGGGCCAGCGGGTGGGCGATGGCCTGGTGCGCGCCGATGGGGGCGCCCTTCCAGACGGTGCGGGTCTTCGCGTAGTCCACGGCCCGTTCGACGGCGTACCGGCCCATGCCGATGGAGAAGGCGGCGCCCATGATGCGTTCCGGGTTCAGCCCCGCGAAGAGCTGGAGCAGGCCCGCGTCCTCCTCGCCGACGAGTGCGTCGGCGGGCAGCCGTACGTCGTCGAGGACCAGCTCGAACTGCTTCTCCGCCGCCTGGAGTTCCATGTCGATCTGCGTGCGGGAGAAGCCCGGGGCGTCGCGGGGGACGATGAAGAGGCAGGGTTTGAGGCTGCCGGAGCGGGCGTCCTCGGTGCGGCCCACGATCAGGGTGGCGTCGGAGATGTCGACGCCGGAGATGAAGACCTTGCGGCCGCTGAGGATCCAGTCCCCGCCGTCCCGGCGGGCGGTCGTGGTGATGCGGTGCGAATTGGATCCGGCGTCGGGCTCGGTGATGCCGAAGGACATGGTCAGGGAGCCGTCGGAGAGGCCGGGCAGCCAGGTCCGCTTCTGCTCCTCGGTGCCGAAGCGGGCGATCACGGTGCCGCAGATCGCCGGGGAGACGACCAGCATGAGGAGGGGGCTCCCGGCGGCCCCCAGCTCCTCCAGGACGATGGACAGCTCGGCCATGCCGGCGCCCCCGCCGCCGTACTCCTCGGGGAGGTTGACGCCGAGGTAGCCGAGCTTTCCGGCCTCCTCCCACAGCTCGCGGGGGTGCTCGCCCCTGCGGGCCAGGTCGGTGCTGTAGGCGCGGCCGAAGCGCTTGCCGAGTGCGGCGACGGCGGCGCGGAGGGCCTGGTGCTCCGGGGTTTCGAGGACGGTGCTCATCGGGTCGTCTCCTCCTGGGGCGCGGACTGGGGCGCGGACGTGGGGGCCTGTACGACGGCGAGCAGTACGCCGACCTCGACCTGGAGTCCTGGGGCGGCGTGGAGCGCGGTGAGAGTGCCGGCGGCGGGGGCGAGGATGCGGTGCTCCATCTTCATCGCCTCCAGCCAGATCAGCGGCTGCCCGGCCTCGACGGCCGCACCCGGCGCGAGCCCGTCCGCGAGGCGGACGACGGTGCCGGGCATGGGTGCGAGCAGGGAGCCGGGTTCGGTGCGTTCGGCGGGGTCGGTGAAGCGGGGCAGGGCGGTGAAGGCGTACGAACCGGCGGCCGTGTCGACGTGGGTCCGGTCGCCGTGGGTGGTGACCGTGAAGTGCCGGGTGACGCCGCCGGATTCGAGGGTGACCGTGCCGGGGCGTGCGGTGACGACCCGCTCGCCGGTCCCCGGTGCGGGGACGCCGTCCCGGCCGGTGCGGTAGGCGATCTCGTACTCCGTGCCGTCGGGCTCGCTGCGGTAGCTCCTCGTCTGCGGCTGCGAGGCGAGGTTGCGCCAGGCGCCGAGGCGGACGGGGCCGGTCGGGGAGGCCGCCCGGGCCAGGGCCGCCGCGGTGGCGGCGAGCCGGCGCGCGGAGTCCTCGCCGGGGGTGCCGGTGGCCGTCAGGGCGGCCAGGTGCCGGTCGTAGAAACCGGTGTCGAGGCGCCCCGCGGCGAAGTCCGGGTGGCGCAGGGAGCGTACGAGCAGCTCCCGGTTGGTGACCGGTCCGTGGACGCGGGCGCGTTCCAGGGCGCGGGCGAGGAGCCGTACGGCTTCGGTGCGGGTGGGGGCGTGGGCGATGACCTTGGCGAGCATCGGGTCGTAGTGCACCCCGACGGTGTCACCGCCGGTGTAGCCGGTGTCGAGGCGGACGCCGGGCCCTTCGGGCACGTCGAGCGTGTGCAGGGCCCCGGTCTGCGGCTGCCAGTCCCTGGCCGGGTCCTCGGCGTACAGCCGGGCCTCGACGGCGTGCCCGGAGGGCTCCGGGGGCGTGGCCGCGGGCAGGGGTCCGCCCTCCGCGACGCGCAGTTGCAGGGCCACGAGGTCGAGGCCGAACACCGCTTCGGTGACGGGGTGTTCGACCTGGAGCCGGGTGTTCATCTCCAGGAAGTAGGGGCGGCCGTCGGCCGATACGAGGAATTCGACGGTCCCCGCGCCCCGGTAGCCCACCGCCTGCGCGGCGGCTACCGCCGCGTCGTGCAGCCGCTGCCTCAGTGCGTCGTCGAGGCCCGGCGCCGGGGCCTCCTCGATGACCTTCTGGTGGCGGCGCTGGAGCGAGCAGTCCCGCGTGCCGAGCGCCCACACGGTGCCCTGGTTGTCCGCCATGACCTGGACCTCGACGTGCCGGCCGCGCTCGACGTACGGCTCGGCGAAGACCTCGCCGTCGCCGAAGGCGGAGGCGGCCTCGGCCGAAGCGGCCTTCGAATCGGCGGGCAGGGAGGCCAGTTCCCGTACGATCCGCATCCCGCGTCCGCCGCCTCCCGCCGCCGCCTTCAGCAGGAGCGGCAGATCGGCCTCGGTGGCGCTCCCCGGGTCCACGGGGGCCAGGAGCGGCACACCGGCGGCGGCCATCAGCTCCTTGGCCCGGGTCTTGGACGCCATCAGCTCGATGGCCTTGACCGGCGGCCCCACCCAGACGAGTCCGGCGTCCTGGACGGCCCTGGCGAAGCCGGCGTTCTCCGAGAGGAACCCGTAGCCGGGGTGTACGGCGTCCGCTCCGGCGGCGAGCGCGGCGGCGACGACGAGGTCGCCGCGCAGATACGTGTCGGCCGGTGCGGCCCCCGGCAGGCGTACGGCGGTGTCGGCCTCCCGGACGTGCAGGGCGTCGGCGTCCGCGTCGGAGTACACGGCGACGGTGGTGATGCCCAGCTCACGGCAGGTACGGAAGATCCGGCAGGCGATCTCGCCCCGGTTGGCGACCAGCAGTGCGGTGATCATCGGTTTCCCTCACATCCGGAAGACGCCGAAGCCGCGCGCGCCTTCGACCGGTGCCGTGTGGATCGCTGACAGGCACATCCCGAGGACGGTCCTGGTGTCGCGCGGGTCGATGACCCCGTCGTCGTACAGCCGTCCCGACAGGAACATCGGCAGCGACTCCGACTCGATCTGCTGTTCCACCATGGCGCGGAGACCGGCGTCGGCCTCGTCGTCGTAGGGAAGTCCCTTGGCGGCGGAGGAGGCGCGGGCGACGATCGAGAGGACGCCCGCGAGCTGCTGGGGGCCCATGACCGCGGACTTGCTGCTGGGCCAGGCGAAGAGGAAGCGGGGGTCGTAGGCCCTGCCGCACATGCCGTAGTGGCCGGCGCCGTAGGAGGCGCCCATCAGCACGGACAGGTGCGGGACCCGGGAGTTCGACACCGCGTTGATCATCATCGCGCCGTGCTTGATGATGCCGCCCTGCTCGTACTCCTTGCCGACCATGTAGCCGGTGGTGTTGTGCAGGAAGAGCAGCGGGATGTCGCGCTGGTTGGCGAGCTGGATGAACTGCGCGGCCTTCTGCGACTCCTCGCTGAACAGCACCCCCTGCGCGTTGGCGAGGATGCCGACGGGGTAGCCGTGGAGGCTCGCCCACCCGGTGACCAGGCTGGTCCCGTACAGCGGTTTGAAGGCGTCGAAGTCGGAGCCGTCGACGAGCCGGGCGATGACCTCTCGGGGGTCGAAGGGGGCCTTGAGGTCACCGGGCACGATCCCGATCAGCTCGTCCTCGTCGTACTTCGGCGGTTCGGCGGGGACCGGATCAGGATGTGCCTTGCGCCAGTTGAGCCGGGCGACGATCCGGCGGGCCTGGCGCAGCGCGTCGTGCTCGTCGACGGCGTAGTGGTCGGCGAGGCCCGACGTGCGGGCGTGCATCTCGGCGCCGCCGAGCGACTCGTCGTCGCTCTCCTCGCCGGTGGCCATCTTGACCAGGGGCGGTCCGCCGAGGAAGACCTTCGAACGCTCCTTGATCATCACGGTGTGGTCGGACATCCCGGGGACGTACGCCCCGCCGGCCGTCGAGTTGCCGAAGACCACGGCGACGGTGGGGATGCCGGCGGCGGACAGCCGGGTGAGGTCGCGGAAGAGCGCCCCGCCGGGGATGAAGATCTCCTTCTGCGAGGGCAGGTCCGCGCCCCCCGACTCGACCAGTGAGACGCAGGGCAGCCGGTTGGCGAAGGCGATCTCGTTGGCGCGCAGGGCCTTCTTCAGGGTCCAGGGGTTGGAGGCTCCGCCGCGTACGGTCGGGTCGTTGGCCGTGATCAGGCACTCGACGCCCTCGACGATCCCGATCCCGGTGACGAGGGAGGCGCCGACCGCGTAATCGCTGCCCCAGGCGGCCAGTGGCGACAGCTCCAGGAACGGGGTGTCCGGGTCGACCAGCAGCTCGATCCGTTCGCGGGCCAGGAGCTTGCCGCGCCCCCGGTGCCGGGCCACGTACTTCTCACCGCCGCCCGCCAGGGCCTTGGCGTGCTCGGTGTCCAGCTCGGCGAGCTTCGCGAGCATGGCCTCGCGGTGGGCGGCGTATTCAGGTCCCGCGGTGTCGAGTGCGGTGGGCAGGACGGTCATGCGTTCACCTCCGGTGCGTCCAGCAGCTGTACGGGGACGGTCATGTGCCGGGACCTCAGCCACTCCCCCACGGCCTTGGCCTGCGGATCGAAGCGCGCCTGGGCGGCGACGCCCTCGCCGAGGAGGCCGTGGACGGTGAAGTTGAGTGCCCGCAGCCGGGGCAGGACATGGCGTACGACGGTGAGTCCGGCGGTCTCCGGCAGCAGTTCCCGGAACCGCCGGACGGTCAGCTCGTGGGCCAGCCACCGCCAGGCGTCGTCCGTGCGGACCCACACCCCGACGTTGGCGTCCCCGCCCTTGTCGCCGCTGCGGGCGCCCGCGACATGCCCGAGGGGTGCGGTGCGGGTGGGCCCGGCGGGCAGCGGGTCGGGGAGGCCCGGTTCCGGCACCTCGTCGAGCTCGCGGTACGGGCCGGCCGCCGGGATCACCTCGCGCGCCCCGTCGGGCAGGACGGCGACGTGAGGGACGTCATCGGCCGGTACGTACGCCGCCTCGAACACCCCGTACGGCGCCCCCTTCCCGGGCGGGGCGGTCACGTGGAAGCCGGGGTAGCTGCCGAGCGCCAGCTCGACGGCCGCCCCGGACACGGCACGGCCGACGGCCTCCGCGTCCGGGTCGCGCACGACGAGCCGGAGCAGGGCGCTCGCGGTCTCCTCGGTCGCGGCGTCGGCCCGGTCGGTGCGGGCGAGCTCCCACCGCACCTCGGCGGGTTTCGTCCCGGCGCGGTCCAGGGCGTCGGCGAACTGGGCCCGTACGAGACGGGACTTGGCCTCGATGTCGAGTCCGGTCAGCACGAAGACGACCTCGTTGCGCCACCCGCCGAGCCGGTTGAGCCCGACCTTCAGCGTGGGCGGCGGGGCCTCGCCGCGTACGCCGCTGATCCGCACCCGGTCCGGCCCGTCCCCCGTCAGCGTCACGGTGTCGAGCCGGGCGGTGACGTCGGGCCCTGCGTAGCGGGCGCCGCCGGTCTCGTACAGCAGTTGCGCGGTGACGGTGCCGATGTCGACGACCCCGCCCGTACCGTCGTGCTTGGTGATGACGCTGCTGCCGTCCTCGTGGATCTCGGCGAGCGGGAAGCCGGGGCGGCGGATGTCGTGGTCGCCGAAGAAGGCGTAGTTGCCGCCCGTGGCCTGGGTGCCGCACTCCAGGACGTGTCCGGCGACGACGGCCCCGGCGAGGGCGTCATGGGCGTCGGGACCCCAGCCGAAGTGGGCGGCGGCGGGCCCGGTGACGAGGGCGGCGTCGGTGACCCGGCCGGTGACGACGATGTCGGCACCGGCGCGCAGGCAGGCGGCGATGCCTCCGCCGCCGAGGTAGGCGTTGGCGGTGAGGTAGCCGTCGGGCACGGGTCGGCTGTCGCCTTCGACGTGCGCGACGCGCACCGGTACGCCGGTGCGGTCGGCAAGTTCGCGCACGGCGTCGGCGAGTCCGGCCGGGTTCAGCCCGCCGGCGTTGGCGACGATCTTCACGCCCCGCTCGTGGGCGAGCCCGAGGTTCTCCTCCAGCTGCCGCAGGAACGTCGAGGCGTACCCGCGCTTCGGGTCCCTGAGGCGGCTCCGGCCGAGGATCAGCATGGTGAGCTCGGCGAGGTAGTCGCCGGTCAGGACGTCCAGCGGGCCGCCGGTCAGCATGTCGCGCACGGCGTCGAAGCGGTCGCCGTAGAAGCCGGACGCGTTGCCGATGCGCAGGGGCCGGGTCACCGGTCCGTCTTCCTGGGGCGCCCGGGACCGGCGGGTCCTGCGAAGGCCTGCGCGATGTCCAGCCACCGGTCGGCGTCGGCGCCCGCCGCCTCGACGGCGAGGTCGTCGCGGTGGGCGCGCTGGGTGACGAGGAGGCAGAAGTCGAGGAGCGGCCCGGTGACCCGCTGGGCGGCGTCCTCGGGGCCGTAGGCGTGCGACTCGCCGTCCCCGGCGCGCAGTTCCACCCGGAACGGCTCGGCGGGCGGTTCCAGTCCGCGCACGAAGTAGGCGTAGTCCCGGGCCCGTACGCCGATCCTGGCGACGTGCCGCAGCCGGGCGGTCGGCTTCCTGGTCACGCCCAGTGCGTCGGCGATGTCCTGGCCGTGCGCCCAGGTCTCCATGAGTCGCGCGGTCGCCATCGAGGCGATGCTCATCGGCGGCCCGTACCAGGGCAGTTTCGTCCCGGCGGGGGCCGCGCGCAGGGCCTCCTGGAGCCGGGCCCGCCCTTCCCGCCACTCCACGAGCAGCGCCTCGGGGGTCAGGGCGGTGACGGCTTCCTCGGCCGCTTCGTCGACGAAGGTCCGCGGGGCGGCGAGCGCCTTCTCGACCTCGGCGGCGAAGGCGTCGGGCTCGGTGGCGGCGGTCAGGGCCACCTCGTCGGTCCAGTTGAGGTGGGCGATCTGGTGGGCGACGGTCCAGCCTTGGGCGGGGGTCGGAGCGGACCACTCGGTCGCGCTCAACCCCGCTACGAGCAGGTCGAGTTCGTCGCTCTCCTCACGCATGTCGTCGAGCACGGCGGCGGTCACGGCCGATGCGTCGGGCACGGTGCGCTCCCCTCGGGGCGTGGCGGTGTGCCCCGGAGCATGCCAGCGCCCCACAAAACAAGCAAGCATGCTTGCATGATTTCATCGGGACGGAGCGCCGACCGGGACCGGACCAACCGTCTTCACCCTCGACCTACGGGAGGACCTGGCCGGCTCACTCCGTGCGGTCGCCCTCGGCCTGCGAGGGTTCGGTGCGGGGGACGTCGGGGTGTGTCTCGGGGGCGCGGCCCCGCTCGGCCCGCTCGTCCCGTTCGCCCTCGGCCTGCGAGGGGGTGTGCGAGTACAGCCCGTCGTACTCGTCGGTGCCCTTTGCCGATCCCATGCGCGGGCCTCCTTCCTTCGCTCCCCTCCATCGTGCGCCCCGCGCCCGCTCCTGGCGCGGCGGGCTCGTCACTGCCCCTGGGACGCCGCCTCGGCCATCCTCGCCGTGGTGCTGGCACCGTCCAGTGCCTCGCGGATGATGTCGGCGTGACCACTGTGGTGGGCGATCTCGCGGAAGATGTGCCACAGGACGCGCCGGACGGTCCAGACGACCGGCTCGGGGGGCGACCAAGGGTACGAGGGCAGCGTGACCTCGCGGTCGAGGTCCGCCTCCTCTCGCACCGTGCGGTCGAACGCGGCCGACGCCGCGTGGAAGGCCTCCAGCAGTCCGGCCACCGTCTCGCCGTCGGTCATCCGGTTGCCGTCGGGGTCGAGGTCCGCCCAGCCGACCTCGGCGGGGGCGGTGCCCTCGACGACGTCGAGCCAGCTGCGCTGCACGAGTCCGAGGTGCTTCAGGAGCCCGCCCAGGGTCAGTTCGCTGACCGTCGTCCGGGCGCGGGCTCCGGCGTCGTCGAGCTTCGCGACGGTGTAGAGGAAGTTGGTGCGCTGATCGGTCACGAGCGCGAGCAGGTCGTCGCGTTCCGGCATGTGTGCTCCCAGGTCGGCCATCGCGACCACCCTAGGATCGGACGCCCCGCCGCGCAGGCGGAACGGACAGGTCGCCCGGTGCGTCGGGTCTCACCGCTTCCGGGAGCCCCGCGTCTGGCTGCGTACCGCACCCATGCTCGCGCCGATGACCAGGGCGATGGCCAGGGCGTCCGTGGAGGAGAGGGCCTGGTCGAGGATGAGAAAGCCCGCCGTGGCCGCGATGGCCGGTTCGAGGCTCATCAGGATCGCGAAGGTGGGCGCGGGCAGCCTGCGCAGGGCCATGAGTTCGAGGGTGTACGGGAGGACCGAGCTCAGCAGCGCCACGGCGACGCCCAGGGCCAGTGTGGAGGGGACCACGAGCTTCGAGCCCGCTTCCATGATGCCCAGCGGCAGCGAGAGGACCGCCGCCACCACCATGGCCAGGGCCAGCCCGTCCGCCTGCGGGAAGCGGCGGCCCGTGCGTGCGCTGAAGACGATGTACGCCGCCCACATGACGCCCGCGCCCAGGGCGCACGCCGCCCCGACCGGATCCAGCCGGTCGAAGCCCCCGCCGCTGAGCAGAGCGACACCGCCGAGCGCCAGTACCGCCCAGACGAGGTTGATCAGGCGGCGGGAGGCGACGACGGACAGGGCCAGCGGACCCAGCACCTCCAGCGTGACGGCGGCGCCCAGTGGGATGCGGTCGACGGCCTGGTAGAAGAGCGTGTTCATCCCGCCCATCGCGACGCCGAACGCCACCACGGTGCCCCAGTCGGCGCGCGCGTACCCCCGCAGCTTCGGCCGGCAGAGGATCAGCAGCACGAGCGCGGCCGCGGCGAGGCGCAGGGTGACGACGCCGAACGCTCCGGCCCTCGGCATCAGCAGGACGGCGACCGCCGCCCCGAACTGGACGGAGAGCCCGCCCGCCACCACCAGCGCGACCGGCCCGAGTGCGGCCTTCCGGGCGCCTGGACGCCCCGGCCGGCCGTGTCCGGGCTCATCGAGCGCGGACACCACCTCGGGTACGGCGACGGCAGCGGCCGGCTCTGCGGCAGCGCGCGGGTCGTTCACCGGAAACCTTTCCTTCGGTCCATCGACGTACACAGAAGTGCATTGAACTGCACCGGAGCGTCCACGATACGGTACCGATCGGGGGTCGCTTCCCTCCTCACCGTAGGGACCCGCGCGCCTTCCGTGAAATGCCTACTGGGCTCCCGTTATGCTCCGCGGGCATGAGCACTGGACCGGACACGGAGAACATCCGCCGCAGTATCGAGATCCGTCATCTGCGGACCTTCCTCGCTGTCGCCGACGAACGCGGCGTCACCCGCGCCGCCGCCCTTCTCCAGGTGACCCAGCCCGTCGTCTCCCGCAGGCTCGCGGCCCTGGAGAAACACCTGGGCGTCCGGCTCGTCGACCGCTCCACCCACCACCTCGCCCTCACCCCCGAAGGCATCGCCTTCCGCGACAAGGCGGCCGTCGCGGTCAGCGCCTTCGACGAGGCTCTCACCCCGGGGCGCCCGCAGGACCGGCCGCTGCGGCTCGGGCACGCCTGGTCCGCGCTCGGCCCGTACACCACACCGCTGCTGCGGGCCTGGCAGCGGCGGTACCCCAGGACCCCGCTCGAACTCCTGCGCATCGACGACCGCACGGCCGGACTGACCCGCGGCGAGGTCGACGCGGCGCTGCTGCGCGGGACCGTGGACACCCCGGGTCTCGTCACGGAGGTGCTGTTCACCGAGGACCGGGTGGCCACCGTGGCCGCCGACGGCCCCCTCGCCGCCCGCACCTCCCTGTCACTGGCGGATCTGGCCGGTGACACGGTCGTCCTGAACACCGTCTCGGGCACCACGACGCTCAGCCTGTGGCCCCCGCACGCCCGGCCGGCCGCCACCGTCACCGTCGCCAACACCGACGACTGGTTCGCCGCCATCGCGGCCGGGCGGGGCGTCGGAGTGTCGGGCACCTCCACCGCGCGGATGCACCCGTACGCGGGGGTCACCTATGTGCCGCTGGACGACGCCCCGCGGCTCTCCGTCCTGCTCGCCCGCCGGGACGGGCCCGGCCATCCCGCGCTGCCCCGACTGGCAGCCCTGGCACGGGAGATCGTCGCGCGCGAACAGCGGACGCCGCCGGAGGATTCCGCCCCGTGACGGGACCGGAGCGGGAACGGAGCGGTCGCGGCCGGCTTCGGGGACGTACGGGAGATCTTCGGCGCCGTGCACCCAGAGGCGCCGTGCACCCAGACGGATTCCCGGCGCAGGTGGCCGAGGCGGTCCATGCCGGAGGCGGACGCGTCTTCGCCCAGATCATGCGCGGCGGCCGGATCTCGCACCCTGAGACCACGGGCCCGGGAGGGCGGAAGCCGACCACTGGCTGGGTCTGGGCGCCGACCTGATCGCCTTCGGCCGCAGCTTCCTCTCCAACCCCGACCTGGTCGAACGCCTTCGCGCGGACCTGCCTCTCGCCCCCGCCGACGAGGCCACCTTCTATCAGGGCGGCGACGCCGGGTACATCACCTACCCGTCGTACCAGCACGCGGCCTGACCACCCCCGGCTCACTCCCGGTGTCCGGCCTCCCGCTCCTCGTCGAGCCCCTCCGCGAGTACCTCGGCGAGGTGCCGGGCCCGGCGCCCGGCCAGGTGCTCCAGCTGGGTCCGGCAGGAGAAGCCGTCGGCCAGCAGCTCCGTGCCGGGTTCCGTCGCCCGCACGGAGGGCAGGAGCTGGTCCTCCGCGCAGGCCACCGAGACGTCCCAGTGCCCCTTCTCGAAGCCGAAGTTGCCGGCCAGCCCGCAGCAGCCTCCGCTCAGCTCACCGCTGAGGCCCGCCCTTTCGCGGAGCCCGCGCTCGGCCGCGTCGCCGAACACCGCGTGCTGGTGGCAGTGGGTCTGGCCCGCGATCCGACGGTCCAGCCGGGGCGGCGCCCACTCCGGGGCGTGCTCCTCCAGATACTGCGCCAGGGTCCGTACGGAGGCGGCGAGCCCGGCCGCACGCGGGTCGTCGGGCAGCAGCTCGGGCAGGTCCGTGCGGAGGGTGGCGGCGCAGCTCGGCTCCAGCACGACGAGCGGGCCGCCCAGGGCCGGGCCCATCCGGTCCAGGGTGCGGCGCATGACGGCGCGGGCCGTGTCCAGCCGGCCCGTCGACACATAGGTGAGACCGCAGCACACGCCCCGGGCGGGCAGCACGGGCGTCCTCCCCGCGGCCTCCAGGACCCGTACGGCCGCCCGGCCGACCTCGGGCGAGAGGTGGTCGGTGAAGGTGTCCGGCCAGAGCAGGACGGCCGGCCCGTCCGTCCGGGCGCGGCGGCGGCGGAACCAGGACCGGAACGTCCGCCGCGCCAGGACCGGCAGCCCGCGCCGCCGGTCGATGCCGCCGAGCCGCTTGGCGAGCGCGGCGAGCGGGCCGATCCGCGCGAGGGCGTTGAGCGTCCCGGCGAAGGGCGCCGCCGACCGCAGCCACCGGGGGAGCCCGCCCATCGCGTAGTGCGCGGCGGGGCGCCGACGGCCCTTGTAGTGCTGGTGGAGGAACTCCGCCTTGTACGTGGCCATGTCGACGCCCACCGGGCAGTCGGTGCGGCACCCCTTGCAGGACAGGCACAGGTCGAGGGCGTCGCGTACCTCGGTGGAGCGCCAGCCGTCCGTGATCACCTCTCCCGCGAGCATCTCGTGGAGGAGCCGGGCGCGGCCCCGCGTGGAGTGCTCCTCCTCGCCGGTCGCCCGGAAGGAGGGGCACATGACGTCCGGGCCCGCCGTCGCCGTACGGCATTTGGCGACGCCGACGCAGCGGCTGACGGCGGCGGAGAAGTCGCCGCCGTCGTGCGGATAGCCGAAGGCCACGTCCACGGGGCGGCCGGGGAGCACGGCGAAGCGGAGGTTCTCGTCGAGGCGTGCGGGGCGGGCGAGGATGCCCGGGTTCAGGCCGCCGTCGGGGTCCCAGAGGTCCTTGAACCGGGTGAACAGGCCGACCATCTCGTCGCCGTACATCCGGGGCAGCAGTTCGGCCCGCGCCTGTCCGTCGCCGTGTTCACCGCTGAGTGACCCGCCGTGCGCGACGACGAGGTCGGCCTGGTCCTCGGAGAAGCGGCGGAAGCGGGCCACGCCCTGCTCGGTCCGCAGGTCGAAGTCGATGCGCACGTGGATGCAGCCGTCGCCGAAGTGCCCGTACGGGGTACCGCGCAGGCCGTGTCCGGCGAGCAGGGAGCGGAAGTCCCGCAGGTACGCCCCGAGTCGGGCGGGCGGCACGGCGCAGTCCTCCCAGCCCGGCCAGGCCTCCGTGCCGTCCGGCATCCGGGTCGCGGTCCCCGCGGCGTCCTCCCGGATGCGCCACAGGGTCCGCATGCCGGCGGGGTCGGTGACGACGGTGCCGTCCAGGGCGTCGGCCGCGCGCAGGATCCGGTTCGCGTGGGCGCGTGCCTCGGCGGGGGTGTCGCCTCCCGTCTCCACGAACAGCCAGGCGCCGCCCCGGGGCAGCCCGGCCGGTTCGCGTACGAGGTCGGCGGCCATGCCCTCGACGGTGAGCGGGCCGTACGGGAGGAGGCCGGGGGCCGCTTCGGCGGCGGCCGACTCGTCGGCGTAGCCGAGGACGGCGAGTGCGCGGGCGGCCGGGGTCTCGACCAGGCGGACGGTCGCCTCGGTGACGACGGCCAGGGTTCCCTCGCTGCCGCAGAGGGCGCGGGCGAGGTCGGGGCCGCGTTCGGGGAGCAGCGCGTCGAGGGCGTATCCGGAGATGCGGCGCGGGAGGTCGGGGAAGCCGGTGCGCAGGAGGGCGAGGTGGGCGGCGGTGAACGCGTGGAGGCCCTGCGGTGCGTCGGACAGGCCCCGGCCGAGGTGGAGGCTCTCGCCCCCGCCGTACCGGAGGGCGCGCAGGCTCCGGACGTTGTCGGCGGTGGTGCCCCAGGCCACGGAGTGGGAGCCGCAGGAGTTGTTGCCGATCATTCCGCCGAGCGTGCAGCGGCTGTGGGTCGACGGGTCGGGGCCGAAGGTCAGCCCGTGCGGGGCGGCGGCGGCCCGCAGGTCGTCCAGGACGACACCGGGCTGGACGACGGCGGTACGGGAGGCGGGGTCCAGGGCGATGATCTGCCGCATGTGGCGGGTGAAGTCCAGGACGACGCCGGTGCCGGTGGCCTGACCGGCGATGGAGGTGCCACCGCCGCGGGGCACGACGGGGGCGGCGTGCTCCCGGCAGACGCGGAGGGCCTCCGCGACGTCCGCCGCGTCGCGTGGGGCCACGACGGCGTGGGGGACGCGGCGGTAGTTCGACGCGTCCATGGTCGTCAGGGCGCGGGCGGTCGCGCCGGGGTCCACCTCGCCGCGGACGGCCCGGGCGAGGGCTCGGGTGAGGTCGGGGTGTGGATGCGCGTGCGGGGCGGGCATGGGGCCAGCATGCCCGTTCCGGGGCCGGGGCTCGGGTGCGCCGGGGCGTGGACCCATGGGCCGGGCCCGGCGCGAGGTGCCGTCGTCACAGGCCGGACGGGCCGGGAGGCGCCGACCGGCCGGCTGCGGGATACGCCGGGCCGGCCGGAACCACGCCCTACTTCGCGCAGACCGCCTTGTCCGCTTCCACGCGCTGGATGTCGTCCGGTGCCTTCGCCGGGGCCGAGAGCGGGCTGCCCGCCTTCGTGAAGTCCGGGCCCAGGGTCAGTGTCATCGGTTCCATCTCGCCGGCGTCCGTCGTCGTCGGCTTGAGGGCCGAGGCCGACAGGCCCATCATGTCGGCGAGCCGGCGGGCCTGGTCCGCCTGGTTGGGGGCGTAGACGAGCTGGGTCTTCTTCACGTCCTCAGGAGCGTTCGCCTGGTTCGTGGACTTCAGCACGCCCTGTTCGTTCTGCAGCCAGTCCAGGGCGTTCTGCGCGGAGCCGGAGGGGGCGCCACCGTTGAAGACGTCGACCCGCACGTCCGCCGCCGCGGCCATCTCGCCCTTCAGCTTGGCCTGTTCCTTGGCCTTCGCCTCGGCCTTCTCCTGCTTCTCCACCGCGGTGAAGGAGACGTCCTCGCGCACCATCGAGAAGACCTGCTGCGCCTTGGCCTCGTCGAGGATGACGGTGGCCTTGTCGTTCGGGTTGTCCAGCACCGGGACCGTGGTGAACGTGATGTTCTTGGGGTCGACCGACGCCAGCTCCATACCCAGCTTGCGCAGCTGGTTTATGTCGCCGATCTTCTCGTCGACGGTGAGCGCCTTGGTGGCGGCCTCCGCGAGCGACCACATCTTGGTGGGGCTCGTCAGGGTGTCGTTGGACTTCAGCTTGCGCATCAGCGAGCCCAGGAACTGCTGCTGGATCTCGATGCGGCTCAGGTCGCTGCCGAATCCCACGGAGTGCCGGGTGCGCAGGAAGGCCAGGGCCTGCTCGCCCTGGAGGGTGTGCTCCCCCTGGGACAGCTTGAGGTGGGAGTCCTTGTCGTCGATGTCCTTGGCGAGGCAGACGTCCACGCCACCGACGGCGGACGTCAGGGACTTGACCGCGTTGAAGTCGGCCACCATGAAGTGGTCGACCTCGATGCCGGTGAGCTCGGTGACGGTGCGCATGGTGCAGCTGGGGGTGCGCTCGGACTGGCCGAGGCTGGTGTTGAAGCGTCCGCCGGGGGTCGCGGGGATGTCCTTCTCCTCCCCGCTCTCCAAGGTCGTCGGGCAGACGGGGATGTCGGCTATCAGGTCACGCGGGATGCTGAGCGCGGTCGCGTTCGTGCGGTCCTTGGAGACGTGGAAGAGGATGTTGGTGTCGGCGTGGCCGACGCTCCCCGCGTCCCCGTAGCCCTCGTTGCCCTCGCCGGTCCGCTTGTCCGTCCCGATGACGAGGACGTTGATCGGCCGGTCCTTGCTGAAGCCACCGGTGCCGGCCCCGTCGGTGGAGACGGCGGTGATGTTGCCGTTGAAGTGCTGGTACACGAAGTAGCCGGCGGTGCCGACGCCCACCATCAGGAAGGCGAGCGCGCCGCCGGTCCACACCAGGGCCTTCTTCTTACGGGACTTCTGGGGCTTCGCCTTGCGGCGTCCGGTGGCCGCCGGCGCGGCGGCGCGGCTGCCCTGCTTCCGGGACTCGTCCCGCTCCCCGCGTCCGCCCCCGGCGCCCCGGCGTCCACCGCGCTGACCGGGCACGGTGGCCCGGTCTCCGGGCGGCGCCGCCTCCGGCTTCGACCTGCGGCGCGGCCCGGGTGTTCTGGCACCGGACGTGCCGGTCGGCACGGATGATCGCCCTGGGGAGGCGGTCAGTCGCAGTTCGTAATCACCGGTGTCGGGGTTGAGTACCCACTGGTCTGCGGGGTCCATACCCTCGTCCCGCCCACGGCCTTGCGCGTCCACGGTTGCCTGCGTCCTCCGTCGGGGCCACGCGGCGCCTCCCCCTTCAAGGCGCGCGGTGTGTCTTACGGCAGTGCCGACCTGGCAGGCCGACTGCACCGGAGCGCTCACACTAGCTGGCCACCGGCCCAGGGGCGACGATCGTAATAAATCAAGCTTCACACAGGGGACATACCGCCACATTTCCTACTACTCGCCCACCGAACGCACGGTTTGCTACATGGAACGCCCGCTACAGGCGTCGGCCAGATTCAGTTCAAGCCGAATTTCATAAAGAAGTAGCCACGAGGAATCCCCAAACAAGTCGCCAATTCTCCTATAGTTGGCGTGCCTTGATCAGGAACAATCAGCTCCAGTTGTGGTTCTTTCACCCTCACCACGCCGGAATATCCCGATTGCCCCTCTCATCGCACCTGCCCTCCCTCCGCACCGTCCGCCCCGAGGACTCCGATTGCGCCCTTCACTCCGGCCGACCGCGCTCGCCCTGCTGATCTCGGCAGCCGCCACCGGTGCTCTGTGCCTGTGGGCCGTCGCCGTGGCACCTGCCTCGGTACGAACCCCGCTCGCCTGGGGGGCGGGTGCCGCAGCCGTGCTGCTGTGCGTCGCGGTGACCGTCGCCGTCCACACGCTCGCCACCGCCCGGAACCTGCGCGCCCTCCGGGCCGCCGACTCCGAGCGCTTCACCGCCGAGACCTCCCGCCTCGTCTCGACCTCCGCCGCCGAGGCCCAGCGCTTCACCGCGGAGACCGCCCGCGTCAAGGCCGCCGCCTCCGCCGAGGCAGCCCGGGTCACCGCCGACGCGGACGACCGGGTCGCCCGGGTCACCGTCGAGGCCGCCGAGCAGCACGAGCGGCTCACCGCCGAGGCCGCTCGGCTCACCGCCCGCGCCCGGCGCGCCGAGAACGAACGCTCCGCGGCGATCGCCGCTTCCGCCAACGCCGCCGGCCGGATGCAGGCCCTGGCCACGAGCATGCTGGCCGACCTGCGCGAGATGGAGCACCGGCACACCGCCGAGGACGTACTCGGCGACCTGCTGCACCTGGACCACCGCACGGCCCAGGCGGGCCGTCTCGCCGACTCCATCGCCGTGCTGACCGGGGCGCGCTCCGGTCGCCGCTGGGCCAAGCCGATCGTGATGGAGTCGATCCTGCGTGGCGCGATGGGCCGTATCGGCGGCTACCAGCGCGTCCGCCTCCACTCGACGAGTGACGTGGCGATCGCCGGCCACGCCGCCGAGGGCATCATGCACGCCCTGGCCGAGCTCCTCGACAACGCCGCCAACTTCTCCCCGCCCACGGCCGAGGTGCACGTGTACGTGGAGGAGGTCCCGGCGGGCATCGTCATCACCGTCGAGGACAGCGGCCTGGTGATGAGCGATGTGCAGCTGCGCCGCGCCGAGCGGGCCGTGTCCGCCACCGACCAGGACCTCACCGGGATCTCCGGCACCCGGCTCGGCCTCGCCGTCGTCGGCCGGCTGGCCAGGAAGCACGGACTCACCGTCTCCTTCCGGCCGTCGGCGCGCGGCGGCACGGGGGCGCTGATGATGCTCCCGCAGGAGCTCATCTCCCGTACGCCCGTGCCCGCTCCCCAGCCGGAGCCCACCCGGCACCCCGAACCCGAGCCGGACCACGCGACGCCGGCCGCGGAGGACCGGACCCCGGCCGCCACGACGGACGCCCCCAGGTCCGTGTCGCGCCCGGACGACGCCCCGGGGGACCGGGAGCCGGCACCCGGCAGCCAGGACTCCACTTCCGAATCGACCGGTTCCGTACCCCAGTTCGGCGAGAGCGGTCTGCCCAAACGCCGCCGCGGCCGCACCCTGGCCGCCGCCGAAGCACGTACCGGCAACGCCACCCCCGGCGGTGCCGAGACCCCCCGGCCCCGTACCACCGACCCGAAGGTGCAGGCTGCCCGCTTCAGCACCTTCAGCCGGGCGGTACGAGCCAATTCCCCGCACCCGGAAGGCAACACCCGATGACCGCGACCACCGACGAGAAGCTCAACTGGCTGCTGGAGGGGCTGCTCGACCGCACGCCCGGCGCCCGGCACGCCCTGGTCCTGTCCCGGGACGGCCTGAAACTGTGCCGGACCCCCGAACTCTCCGTCGACCAGGCGGACCAGCTCGCCGCGATCTCAGCGGGCATCCAGAGCCTGTCGCACGGCGCGTCCATCGAGTTCGGTGACGGCACCGGCGGCGTACGGTCCGCGATGACGGAGTTCTACGGCGGCGTGCTGTTCATCGTCGAGGCGGGTGCGGGCGCCCACCTGGCGGTCGTCGCGGCGGAGGACTCCGACGTCGGCCTCGTCGGCCACAACATGAGCGAACTCGTCGAGCAGCTCGGCGAATACCTCGTCGCGCCGCCGCGTGACCCCTCCGGGCCCGGAGACACGGCGGCCCCGGCCGCGGGAACCGCGGGCGTATGACGTCCGTCCCGCGACCCCGCCCCGGACGCGACGACGACCCGGACCGGCTGTACACCCTGACGGGTGGCCGCAGCCGGTCCGACTCGGCCGCGTTCGACCTCGTCACACTCATCGTCACCGAGTGCGAGCCCGCCCCGGGGATGCAGTCGGAACACGTCGCGATCCTGCGGATGTGCCACAGCCCCACCGCGGTCGTCGAGATCTCCGCCACCCTGAACCTGCCCGTCAGCATCGTCCGCATCATGCTGTGCGACATGCTCGACACCGGCCGGATCAGCGCCCGCCACCCCCGTAATGCCCGTGTCGAGGACCGGCTCCCCGACACCGACACCCTGGAACAGGTGCTCGTTGGACTCCGCAACCTCTGACCGTGCCGCCCTGCAGGCGACGGCCGACAACGGACTGAAGATCGTTGTCGTCGGCGGCTTCGGGGTCGGCAAGACCACCATGGTCCGCTCCGTGAGCGAGATCCGTCCGCTCAACACGGAAGAGACCATGACCAGCGCGGGTGAGGCCGTGGACGACCTCGCCGGGGTGCAGTCCAAGACGTCCACCACGGTCGCCTTCGACTTCGGCCGGATCACGCTCGACGCGCGGTCGGTCCTCTATCTCTTCGGCGCGCCCGGACAGGAACGCTTCTGGTTCCTGTGGGACCGCCTCTTCTCCGGAACCCTGGGCGCCGTCGTCCTCGCCGACACCCGTCGGCTCGCCGACTCCTGGTACGCGATCGACCGGCTGGAGCACCACGGCACGCCGTTCATCGTGGCGTGCAACGACTTCGGCGGACCGCTCCACAGCGAACAGCAGATCCGCGAGGCCCTCGACCTCTCCCCCGACGTCCCGCTCGTCGAGTGCGACGCCCGGGACCGTTCCTCCAGCAAATACGTCCTGATCACGTTGGTCGAGCACCTCCACGCGCTCTCCGTCGCCCGTGCGAAGGCCGCCGACGCGCCCCTCGCGGGCGGCCAGGAACCTGCGGCGATGACCCCGGAGCGCACCCTGTGACCAAGTGCCCCATGTCCGAGAACGCCATCCCGCTGTCCGGGCCGCTCTTCCAGGCGGACCCCATGCGGGCCTACCGGGACATGCGCCGCGACCACGGCCCGGTCGCCCCCGTCGTGCTCGAAGGCGGCATACCCGCGTGGCTGATCATCGGTTACCGGGAGGTGCACCAGGTCGCCACCGACCCGGTGCTCTTCAGCCGGGACTCCGAGCTGTGGAACCAGTGGGAGAACATTCCGGACGACTGGCCGATGAGGCCGATGATCGGACGCGGCCAGCCGTCGATCCTCTACACGGTCGGTGAGCGGCACACCGTCCGCGCGGCGATGATCAGCAACGCCCTGGAAGCCGTCGACCCGTTCGCCCTCAAGCGGTACGCCGAGGAGTTCGCCGACGAGCTGATCGACCGCTTCTGCGCCTCCGGCCGGACCGACATCATCGCCGACTACTCGGCGCTGCTGCCCGCCCGGGTGCTCGCGAAGATCTTCGGATTCGGCGACGAGGTCATCGCCCCCCTCGTCGGCGCGATCAACGACCTGGTCAACGGCAACGAGAGGGCCTTCGACGGCGTCCAGTTCCTCGGCTCGTCCATGCACCAGCTCCTCACCGACAAGCACGCCGAGTCCGGCGACGACGTCGTGACCCGGATGCTCCAGGAACCGAGCGGCTTCACCGACGAGGAGATCATCGAGGACCTCATGGTCATGATGACCGCCGGTCACCAGCCGACCGCGGACTGGATGGGCAACTCGCTGCGGCTGATGCTCACCGACGACCGCTTCGCCGCCTCCCTCTCCGGCGGCCGGCACAGCGTCGCCGAGGCCATGAACGAGGTGCTCTGGGAGGACACCCCCACCCAGAACGTGGCCGGCCGCTGGGCTTCCCGCGACACCCACCTCGGCGGACGGCACATCCGCGCCGGTGACCTGCTGGTCCTCGGCATCGCCGCCGCCAACAGCGACCCCCAGGTCCGCACCGACGGCTTCACCCTGACCGGTGGCAACAACGCCTTCCTCTCCTTCGGCCACGGCGAGCACCGCTGTCCGTTCCCCGCCCAGGAGACCGCCGAGGTCATCGCCCGTACGGGGATCGAGGTGCTCCTGGACCGGCTTCCGGACATGGACCTCGCCGTCCCCGCGGACCAGCTGACCCCACGCCCGTCCCCGTGGCTGCGCGGTCTGACGGAACTACCGGTGCGCTTCACGCCCACCCCCGCACTTGGAGGCCAGAAATGACCCGGATCGCCCTCGATCCTCTCGTAGCCGACCTCGACGCCGAGAGCGCGGCACTGCGCGCCGCGGGCCCGCTGGCCGAGGTGGAGCTCCCCGGCGGGGTGCACTGCTACGCGGTGACGCACCACGCCGAGGCCCGCCGACTGCTCACCGACAGCCGTGTGGTCAAGGACATCGACGTCTGGAACGCCTGGCGGCGCGGCGAGATCCCGATGGACTGGCCGCTGATCGGTCTCGTCAACCCGGGCCGCTCGATGCTGACCGTGGACGGCGCCGAGCACCGCAGGCTGCGCAGCCTGGTCGCGCAGGCGCTGACGGTGAAGCGGGTGGAGCGGCTGCGGTCCGGCATCGAGGCCCTGACGAACGCCTCCCTGGACCGGCTGGCGGCGCTGCCCAAGGGCGAGACCGTCGATCTGAAGGCGGAGTTCGCCTACCCGCTGCCCATGAACGTCATCAGCGAGCTGATGGGCGTGGACGCGTCCGACCACCCCCTGCTCAAGGCACTGTTCGAGAAGTTCTTCTCGACGCAGACCCCGCCGGAGGAGGTCCCGCAGCTGATGGCGGACCTCGACGCCCACTTCACGAAGATCGTCGAAGGCAAGCGGGCGAACCCGGGCGACGACCTGACCAGCGCCCTGATCGCGGCCTCCGAGGACGGCGACCACCTCAGCGACGAGGAGATCGTCAACACGCTGTCGCTGATCATCGCGGCCGGCCACGAGACCACGATCAGCCTGGTCGTCAACGTCGTCGAGGCTCTCCAGACCCACCCCGAGCAGCGCGCGCGTGTGCTGAGCGGTGAGGTGCCGTGGGAGAACGTCATCGAGGAGACCCTGCGCTGGAACACCCCGACCACGCACGTCCTGATCCGTTTCGCGACCGAGGACATCGAGGTCGGCGACAAGGTCCTGCCGAAGGGCGAGGCCCTGATCGTCTCCTTCGGCGCGCTGGGCCGCGACGAGGCGCAGTACGGGCCGACGGCGGGTGAGTTCGACGTCACCCGCACCCCGAACCGGCACATCGCCTTCGGCCACGGCCCGCACGTCTGCCCGGGCGCCGCGCTCTCCCGGATGGAGGCGGGGGTCGCCCTGCCCGCGCTGTACGAGCGCTTCCCCGATCTCGACCTGGCGGTACCGGCCTCCGAGCTGCGGAACAAGCCGATCGTGACCCAGAACGACCTGCACGAACTTCCGGTCGACCTGGGCTGACCCGGGCCGCGCCGGTCATCCACGATCCGGAGCGGGTGTCTCATCCGACGGACACGGTCCTCGACCGGTACCGGGAGGGACTACGCTCCGGGTCGTGGCTGACATCCAGATTCCCGCTGACCTCAAGCCCGCCGACGGACGTTTCGGCGCCGGGCCCTCCAAGGTGCGGACGGAGGCGGTCGACGCGCTGGCCGCGACCGGCACCTCCCTCCTCGGCACATCCCACCGCCAGGCCCCGGTCAAGAACCTGGTCGGCGAGGTGCGCGACGGCGTGCGCGCCCTCTTCTCCCTCCCCGAGGGATACGAGGTCGTCCTGGGCAACGGCGGCTCCACCGCCTTCTGGGACGTCGCGACGCACGGTCTGATCGAGAACAAGTCCCAGCACCTGAACTTCGGCGAGTTCTCCTCGAAGTTCGCGAAGGCCGCCAAGCTCGCCCCGTGGCTGGCCGACCCGACCGTGATCGCCTCCGACCCGGGCACCCACCCGGACCCGCGGGCCGAGGCAGGCGTCGACGTCTACGCCCTCACCCACAACGAGACCTCGACGGGTGTCGCCGCGCCGGTCGAGCGGGTCTCAGGCGCCGACGAGGGCTCCCTCGTCCTGGTGGACGCCACCTCGGGCGCGGGCGGCCTGCCGGTCGACATCACCGAGACGGACGTCTACTACTTCGCGCCGCAGAAGTCCTTCGCCTCCGACGGCGGCCTGTGGATCGGCGTGTTCTCCCCCGCCGCCCTGGACCGCGCGGCGCGCGTCCACGCCTCGGGCCGGCACGTCCCTGAGTTCTTCTCGCTGCCCACGGCGATCGACAACTCCCTGAAGAACCAGACGTACAACACCCCGGCGCTGGCCACCCTCTTCCTGCTGAACGAGCAGCTGAAGTGGATGAACACCCAGGGCGGTCTGGACTTCACGACCGGCCGCACGGCCGCGTCCTCGCAGGCCCTGTACGGCTGGGCCGAGGAGTCCAAGTACGCCACCCCGTTCGTCACCGACCCTGCGAAGCGCTCGCAGGTCATCGGCACGATCGACTTCGAGGACGGCATCGACGCCGCGGCCGTCGCCAAGGTGCTCCGCGCCAACGGCATCGTCGACACGGAGCCGTACCGCAAGCTGGGCCGCAACCAGCTGCGCGTCGCGATGTTCCCGGCGATCGACCCGGCGGACGTCCAGGCGCTCACCGCGTGCATCGACTACGTGATCGACAAGCTCTGACGGTCACACGTACGGGACGGCCCCTCACACCTCGGTGTGAGGGGCCGTCCCTGCTTCATCCGGCAGGGTGACGATTCGCCCGCGGAGGGAAGCGGGGTGCCCCGCCCTGACGGTGATGGCCCGGCACACCCTCCCGGACCGCGTCCAGGCGCCACCGCACCTCGCCGTCCACCTGCTCGCCGGTCGGCCGCAGTCCCGCAGCCGCGGCCACGGCGGCGGAGGCCCCATGGTCCGGGTGGACGTGGGCGACGACGGTCCGGACGGAGCCCCGGTCCAGCAGGTGCCGGACCAGGCCCCCCGCCCCCTCCTTCGCGTATCCGCTCCCCTGCCACCGGGTCCCGACCACCCAGGCCACCTCCGCCCGCTCCCCGCGCACGGTGGCCTGGACGTAACCGGCCAGGCTCCCGTCGCCGCGTACCCGGAGCACCCAGTTCCACCAGAGTTCGGCGGGGTCGGGCGAGCCGGCAGCCTGGCGCTCGTAGCGGGCACGCAGGGCGTCGGCGTCCTCCGGGGCGCCTCCCGTGTAGGTGTGGAGGGCGGGGTCGGAGAGGACCTCGGCCATTTCCTCCGCGTGTGCGGCGTCGAGCGGGAGCGCGTCCAGGCGGGAGGTGGAGAAGGGCTCGGGGGCCCCGTTGACCTGCATACGGCGGAGCCTACGCGGCGTCAGCGGCTGAGCCGCTGGAATCTGCGCACCGCGAGCGGCAGGAACACCAGGGTGATCACCAGCGGCCACACCAGTGCCATCAGCAGCGCGTGTTCCTCGATCCAGGTGCCCCCGCCCGCCACCGGGTTCCCGAACAGCTGCCGGGCGGCGGTGACCGTGGAGGAGACCGGGTTCCAGGCGGCGACCGCGCCCAGCCAGCCGGGCATGAGAGAGGGGGCGACCATCGCGCTGGAGATCATCGTGACGGGGAAGGCGATCGCGTACAGACCGCCCGCCGATTCCGCGTTCGGGACGAGCAGCCCCAGCCAGACGCCCACCCAGATCAGGCTGAACCGCAGCAGCAGGAGCAGCCCGAACGCCCCCGCGGCTGCAAGCGCGCCGCCGTCCGCCCGCCAGCCGATCGCGAGCGCCGTGGCCGCCAGGATGGCCAGTTCGGCGCCGGCCACCACGAGGTCGGCAGCCCCACGGCCGGCGGTGACGGCGGACGGGGCCATCGGCATCGACCGGAAGCGGTCGATGACCCCCTTGCCGGCGTCGGTGACCACGGCCATGGCGGTGTTCATGAAGCCCAGCGTCATGGTCGTGGCGAACATGCCGGGCATCAGGAACTCCCGGTAGTCGCCGCCTCCGGGCACCTTCATCGCACTGCCGAAGACGTAGCCGTAGAGCAGTACGGAGATGATCGGGAAGCCGAGCTGCCAGACGATCGCGAGGGGCTGCCGCTGGTAGTGGGTGAGGCTGCGGCGGGTGACGTTCCAGCAGTCGGCGAGCGTCCAGTAGGCGCGGCTGCGCTCGCGGCCGGTGGCGGCACGCAGTTCCAGGGCGGTCATGCCGCGGCCTCCGCTCCGGCGTGGGCCTGCGCGGCGTGTCCCGTGAGACGCAGGAACACGTCGTCCAGGCTCGGCCTGCGCAGCCCGATGTCCTCCACCGCGATCCCCTCGTCCTGGAGCACCCGTGCGACCTCGGTCAGCGCGGCCACCCGGTCGGTGACCTGGGCGTGCACCCGGCGGTCCGGCGCGTCCGTCACCACCTGCCCGCCGCCCGCCACCCGGTCCACGGCCTTCGCCACCACCGGGAGGTCGGCCGGCTCGGCGGCGACGACCTCGATCCGGTCACCCCCGACCCGGTCCTTGAGCCCGTCCGGGCTGTCGTCCGCGATGGCCATCCCCCGGTCGATGACGGTGATGTGCGAGGCGAGCCTGTCCGCCTCGTCGAGGTACTGCGTGGTCAGCAGCACCGTCGTACCACCGGCCACGAGTGCGCGTACGGCGTCCCAGACCTCTCCGCGGCCGCGGGGGTCGAGCCCGGTCGTCGGCTCGTCGAGGAAGAGCACGGTGGGCGCGAGGATCATCGAGGCGGCCAGGTCGAGCCGCCGCCGCATCCCTCCGCTGTACTCCCCCACCCCCTTGTCCGCGGCGTCCTCCAGGTCGAACTGCTCCAGCAGTTCGCCGGCCCGCCGCCGCGCCCCGCCGCCCAGGTGGAAGAGGCGGCCGAACATCTCCAGGTTCTGCCGGCCCGTGAGGACCTCGTCCACGGCGGCGTACTGCCCCGCGAGCCCGATTCGGCTCCTGACCCGCCGCGGCTCGCGCGCCACGTCCAGGCCGGCGACCTCGGCCCGGCCTCCGTCGAACCGCAGCAGGGTCGCGAGGACCCGCACGGCGGTGGTCTTCCCGGCGCCGTTGGGCCCGAGCAGCCCGTGCACGGTCCCGGGACGGACGGCCAGGTCGAGCCCGTCGAGCGCGCGCTTCTCCGTGGCCCCCCGCTTCGCGCCGTAGCGCTTCACGACCCTCTCGGCCAGCACGGCATATCCGGATGCGGACATGTCGGTTCACTCCCCTTCCCGCTTCTCCCTGTAACTGGGTACACCGTACCCGAATGCGAGTACACCGTACCCAGTTTTGCGGTGGAGGCTTACCCTGAGGCCATGAAGAAGAGCGAACCGGCAAGCGGCACCACCACGGGGAGCGGCGACCTCGCCCGCAGCCTGGAGCTCCTCTGGGACACCGGCGAACGCCCCAGCCGCGGCCCGAAGCCGGGGCTCACGCTCGACCGAATCGTCGCCACGGCCGTCGGGATCGCGGACGCGGAGGGCCTCGACGCCCTGTCGATGCGCCGGCTCTCCACCGAGCTCGGCACCGGCACGATGACGCTCTACCGCTACGTCCCCGGCAAGGCGGAACTGCTCGACCTGATGCTCGACCGCGTCCAGGGCGAACAGCTCGCCACGGACGCGTCGGAGGTGCCCGGGGACTGGCGGACCGCCGTCGACGCCATGGCCCACACCTACCGGGCCACCCTCCACGCCCACCCCTGGCTCCTCAAGATCAATCAGGCGCGCACGGTTCTCGGCCCGAGTGCCCTGCGCGGCCTCGAACTGTCCCTCACCGGCCTCCGGGGCATGGGCCTCAGCGACCCCGAGCTGATCAGCGTCATCATCACGGTGAACAGCTACGTCGAGGGCCTGGCCCGCACCGAGAACCACGCCGTGGAGGCCGTCCGGGAGACGGGTCTGAGCGACGGCGCCTTCTGGGACGGCCAGCGCCCCTACCTGGAGCGGGCCATGCTGAGCGGCGACTATCCGCGCATGGCCGCCCTCTCGGAGGACGCGTTCGGATCCGACTTCGACCACTTCGCGTTCGGCCTCGCCCGCATCGTCGACGGCCTCGAGACCCTGGTCCGCCGACGTGCGGGACAGTGATACGAAAAGCCCGGATCGCCCCTGTTTAATGCACCATGGAGTACATGGAGACGATCCGTGAACTAGAGCCTTTCGTGAAGCAGTACACCGTCCTGCTCAGCAGCCGCAGGCCGGACGGATCAGCTGCCCACACCCCCGTCAGCATCGCCGTGGAGGGTGACCACGCCTACATCCGTACGTTCTCCTCGGCCTGGAAGGTCGACCGGATGCGCAACCACCCGGTGGTGGAGATCGCCCCCTGCACCGTGCGCGGCGCGCCGACCGGTCCGCCCGTCAAGGCGTGGGCGCGGCTCCTGCCGCAGGGATCGAAGGAGAACACCCACGCCGCCCGGACGCTCTCCCGGAAGTACCCGGCGCTCCACGGCGTGGCCGTCCCGCTCACCCACCGGCTGAAGCGTGACCGCACGCTCCACTACGAGCTGCGACCGGTCACCGACGACATCTGAGCGAGCGGGACGGACGAGGTCCTCACCCGCGGCGGCGCTTGGCCGCGAGCACGGCCAGCACGATCACGACGACCGCCACGGCGCCCCCGGTGGCCGTGCCCTTCGTCGCTCCCCCGTCCTCACCGTCCCCCGGTGACGTCCCGCCGCCCCCGCCGTTCGGCGAGGACTCCTTGCCGCCGCCCTCCACCTCCACGCGCACCACTTCGCTCCGCTCCCCCTCGGAGCCGAACATCATCGCCGCACCGTCCGCCGTGTACGTCACCGACTCGGACTGCCCCTGGAGCGGCACGCTCACGGCCCGGTCGTCACCGAGCCTGCTGTCCTCGAACGCGTAGCCCCTGGCGCTGAAGTAGGAGCGCAGCACCAGGTCCTCGCCGTCCGGCGAGAACGCCCCGTCCGTCACCCACGGCACCTCGCCCACGCGTCGGAAGACGTTGGCCCCTCCGGCCGTCAGCTTCTCCGGGCCCTCGTAGAGACCGCCGCCGTCCTCGTTCTTCGAGGCGATGTACACCCGCCCGGTCCGGGGATGGACCATCATCGCCTCGGCGTCGCGCGCCCCGTCCGCGTACGTCACGTCGAACTGCGTCGCCCGCACCGTGGCGTCCGCGAGCCGCTTCGGCTCGGGGAAGCGGTAGATCCAGACGTGGTCCCAGGAGCCGTCGAGGTTGTCGCCGATGTCACCGACGTACAGATTCCCGTCCGGCCCGGTCGAGATCGCCTCCACGTCACGGGGCTCCCCCACACCCTCCATGGTGATCGTCGCCACGGTCCTCCCGGTCCGGGAGTCGACGGCGTAGACGTACGGGCCGTCCTCGCTGTCGTTGTGCGTCCAGTAGACCCCCGGGTGGATCCGGCTGGCGGCGAGGCCGCTGGACTCGGTGATCCGGGGGTCCTCGATCGTGAAGCTCCGGTCCGCCCCGCCCTCGTCGTCCGCGACGGCGGGCACCGCCCCCGCGAGGAACAGGAGGGTGGCGGCGGCGGAGACGGTCAGCAGCGATCTCATGGCACAAGTGTCCACCGTCACGTCGCAGGCCGGAGTGGTGATCGGCCATGATGTCGCCATGCGTTTTCTCTTCGTCGGCGACAGCATGACCGTGGGCAGGGCCGGCGACTACACCTGGCGCTACCGCATGTGGCAGCACCTCGAAGCCACTCTCGGTGAAGGCGGCTACGCGATCACCGGCCCGCGCACCACGCTGTACGACACCGAGGCGAACGCCCCCTGTTCCCACGCCTACGGCGACGCCGACTTCCCCACGCCCGCGCGCCGCCACCTGGCCGGCTGGGGCGAGGGCTGGCTCCACATGGCGCCCGTCATCGCGGACACCGTCACGGCGGCCCGCGCCGACGTCCTGCTGGTCTCGCTCGGCCTGATAGACCTCGGCTTCTACACGGACAGCACCCAGACCGCCGCGAACGTACGGGCGTTCATCACCGCCGCCCGCACCGCGAACCCCCGGATCAAGCTGGTCCTGCTCCCCGTCATACCGAACATCAGGGCGGAGTCCGACGCCCCCTTCGCCGCCGAGTGCGAACGCTTCAACACGCTGCTGGCGAAGGCGGTCGCCGACCTGCACGCCCCCTCGTCGCCGGTCCTGCTGGCCCCGCACCCCACGGGCTACGACATCCACACGGACACCTACGACGGCACCCACCCCGGCCCCACCGGTGAGCACAAACTGGCCGAAACCTTCGCCGACACGATGTACCGGGCCTGGGGCGTGGGTGGCCCGTACGCGGGAGCACCGGCAGCGGTGAGCGCGTGACGGACGAACGGGGCCGGACCTGGAAGCGCGGCCGAGCGGTCGCCCTGCTCGGCCTCCTGGTGGCGGTCCTGCTCGTCTTCCCCGGTCTGGTCCCCAACACCCCCGGCCGTGTGGGCAGTCTGCTGGAGACCTTCCTCCCCTGGCTCGGCCTGGCCGTCCCCGTTCTCCTGGTCCTCGCGCTCCTGCGCCGCTCGTTCCTGGCGTCGGCCTCCCTGCTGGTGCCCGTGGCCGCCTGGTTCACCCTCTTCGGCGGCCTGCTGTCCTCCGGGGGACAGGCACCGGCCGACGCGTTCACGGTGGTCCAGCACAACGTCAGCGACGTGAACCCCGACCCCGCCGCCACCGCACGGGCGTTGGCCGGGACCGGTGCCGGCCTCATCGCCCTGGAGGAGGTGACGGCCCCGGCTCTGCCCGCCTTCGAGGCGGCACTGGCCGCCGACTACCCCCACCACGCGACGAGGGGCACGGTCGGCCTCTGGTCGAAGTACCCCCTCACCGGCGTACGGCTGGTGGACATCAGGCCGGAGGGCGTCGGCGAGGGCTGGAACCGGGGCCTGCGGGCGACGGCCCGTACCCCGGGAGGCGAGGTCGCCGTGTACGTCGCGCACCTGCCCTCGGTACGGATCGGCGCGACCGGGCTCGCCTCCGGACGGCGGGACGAGAGCGCGGCCCTCCTGGGCGAGGTGATCGCCGCCGAGCCACTGGACCGGGTGATCCTCCTCGGGGACCTCAACAGCACGCTGGACGACCGCGGTCTGGAGCCGGTCACCTCGTTGCTGACCACGCCGGGGCCCGGCTTCGCGTTCAGCTGGCCCGCGAAGCTCCCCGTGGCCAGGATCGACCAGATACTCACCCGGTCGGCGACGGTCACCCGCCTCAGGTCGTTGCCGGCCACCGGCAGCGACCACCTGCCGCTGGCGGCGGACATCAGACTCTGAGCGGCGGGTGGCGGCCCCGGCTCAGCCCGCCGGCTCCACCCCGAGCATCGCGAGACCCAGCTGGGTCAGCTCCTCCGAGACCTCGTCGGGCCGCGCCCTCCGGGGGCGGCGGGCGTGGTGGGCCATGAGTTCGTGGACCGTGCCGACCATCACCATCACCACCACCCGGTGGTCCCGCTCCTCCACCTCCCCGCGCACCGCCGCGCGTTCGGCCTCACCCGTCAGGAAGTCGGTCCACAGGTCACGCCACCGCTTGCAGTGGGCGTCGACCGCCGGGCTCACGCCCAGCACCTCGACGAACGTCACCCGCGCGGCACGCAGGTCCCGGGTCACCGCCGACACGTACGCGTCGAAGAGCCGCCGGAAGCGCTGCCGCAACGGACAGTCGTCCATCCCCTCGGAGAGCAGGGCCACTTCGGCCGCCCGCAGTCCTTCGGTCGTGATCTGGTTGTGCAGGGCCATCAGCAGGTCCTCGCGGGAGCCGAACTCCTCCCACAGCACCTCCTCCGGCACCCCGGCCGTCTCGCACAGGGCCTGTTCCGACGTATGCGCGTACCCGTACACCCCGAACAGCTCCAGGCCCGCTTCCAGCAGCTGTTCACGGGCCCGCGTACGCATGCCGTCGACAGCACCGGTCAGTTGGTCCACCGGGACATCCACCACGGGTCCTCCTTGGTCTGCCCCTCGTTCCGGTACGCACGCCCACGGATCGTGCGGGTCGTGCGCGCAGGAGAGGGCTCGGGCGCCCCTGGATGGCGCGTGCGCCATTGTCCTGGTACGTGACGCCGTGCGCATCCCGCGCCGCGCCGTTACGCGTAAGTCCCCCAGGAACGGGGAGCGCTCGCACGAGTGTGCACAATCGACCTGATCAGCGGCCGGCTTCCCACCGAGCGGTGGCCGGAGGGAGTTCACGGACGACAAGCCGTCCGGCGGGGCGCCCGGACCTGAGGGCTGTCCCGACAGCCCTTAGAGACGCTTCAGCACAGCTCGTTTGGCCGTGGCGAACTCCTCGTCGGTGAGCACCCCGGCCCCGTGCAGCTCCCCGAGCTCGCGCAGCCGCCGCAGCAGCACGTCATGGTCGTCGGCGGGCGGGGCGTGGACCGGCGCGAGCGCCGGGGCGGGGGCGGGGGCGTGCGCGGGGTCGGCTTCGAGCGCGGCGGGTTGGGCGGGCACCGCTGAGGGCATCCGCACGAGCACGGCGGCGGCGACCAGGACCGCGGTGTACTCCCGCTTCGACAGCCCCCACAGGTCCAGGGAGTACGGGTCGTACTTGGCGGGGGCGGCCGAGACGGCGCCGCCCCGGTCGAAGCGCAGGGAGCCGTTCTCCAGTCCGATGCAGGGTATCCAGCGCACCCCGGTCACCTCCGACAGCGGGAGGGTGACCACGCCTCCCGCGGCCTTCGACTCCTCCGCCTTCCAGTTCCAGGTGAGGCGGACCGACTCCCCGTCGAAGGACGCCGTACCGTCCCCGCCGCCGCCCGACACCGGCACCGAGGGGCCCGGCAACAGGAAGCGGTCCACCGGGCCGTCGGGCACCTGCTCGATCAGCAGCGCGTTGCGTATCTCGTCCACGAGATACTCCGCCACGCCCGCACGGTCCTTCTCCACCACCAGTTGATACGGGTCGGAGGCGCCCTTCAGCCGCCCGTCCGCGGCCCGCAGGACCGGGCAGGCGCCGGTGCGCAGCCTCAGCCGGAGCCGGCCGCCCTTGCGGTCGGGTTCGAAGGAGACACCCGCCACCGCGTGCAGCGGGACGGCGAACTCACCGAGGTCCTGCCGCACCGGGTGCACCTTGCCGCCGGGGACGATGCGCACCGCGTCTCCGTCGAAGCTCCACGTTCCGTCGCGCGAGATGATGTCCGCCATACCCGGATTCTGCCAGGCGCACCGCCGTTCGAGGTCGGTCTCCGCCGCCCCGGCCGTGGGCCGGCGACACGAAGATCTTCGTCGACGGTCTCGGTAACGGCGTCCGGTACGTCCACGGGGCCCGGCTCAGGCCCCGCGAGCCCGGCATGATCCAGACGGGAGGGCCTACTCCTGGACCGGGTTGCCGCGCAGTTTGCGCCGTTCCCAGCGGTTGGGGTGGCGGACGGTCACCCCTGCTACGCCGCCGGCCCCGGTGAGCCGGATCAGCGGCGTTCCCGGGAGCCGGTCGGGGGTGGTCCTGTCCTTCAGGCCGCCGACGCCGGGGTCCATGCCGCCGGTGTCCACGGCCCACGAGTCGGGAACGATGATCGTGACACCGGCCATCTCCCCGTGCGCCTCCAGGGCGACCTCCGTGTGGTGGCACTGAGCCCGGGTGAAATCGAGCTTCACACCGCCCATGCCTCCGTACACGACCACGTGCGCGGGGACCTCCCAGCGGCCGGGGCCCCGGGCCGCGCCGTGCACGCCGCCCTTGAGGAGCAGCGGCGGCTGTTCCACCGGGGGTGCCGCCTGCGGCAGGTCGGCCGTCAGGACGGCCAGCTCGGCGCGGGTCTTGGACGTCAGCGCCTGACCCACGCGCGTGTCCAGCTCCTCGAAGTCGATCAGCCCATCGGCCGCCGCGTCCCGCAGTTGCTCGACCACCGCGTCCCGGTCGTCATGAGAGGCGCGGAGCTTCGCTGAGGGGACAGAGGGCACGGAGGGCTTCCGAGGGTGGGCAGTCATACGTCAAGAATAGGCAATCGGCGCGATGTTGGGCAGGTCCCGCCCGGCTCTCACCCTCGACCAGGAACTACCCTCGCGCGCATGGTCGACCACGATGCCCTCAGCACCACCCGTGACGCGTACGACGCCGCTGCCGCCACCTACGCGCAGCTCTTCCGCGACTCGCTGCGCGACAGCCCCCTGGACCGCGCGATCCTGGGCGTCTTCGCCGAGGCCGTACGGGCGGGTGGGGAAGGCCGGGTCGCGGACCTGGGGTGCGGGCCCGGCCATGTCACCGCCCACCTGGACGAGCTGGGGCTGGCGGCGTTCGGTGTCGACACCTCGACCGAGATGGTCGAGCTGGCTCGGCACGCCTACCCGGGTCTGCGGTTCGACGTGGGCTCGATGGCCTCGTTGGACATCGCCGACGGCGTGCTGGGCGGCGTGCTCGCCCGCTGGTCCGTCATCCACACGCCGCCGCCCGAACTGCCCGACATCCTGCGGGAGTTCCATCGGGTGCTGGCACCGGGCGGACACCTCCTGATCGGCTTCTCGGCGACCGACGGCCCTTCCTGGCCGACGCAGTCCTTCGATCACGCGGTCGCCCTGGCCTATCGGTGGTCGCCCGATCACCTCGCCGCGCTGCTCCGCTCATCGGGGCTGACCGAGGTGGCCCGGACCGTGCGTGCGCCTCAGCCCACGGACCTGCGGCAGTTCCAGGAGGTTCACCTGCTCGTCCGCAAGGCGTAGGACGGCCGGGAACGCGGTCACGCGCCCACGGTGACGGCGTCGATGGCCGGTGTGCGGAGTGTCCTGCGTGCCGTCCCGATGCTCGTGGAGAGGGTGGCCACGGTGGCGATGGCCATGACGGCCAGCCAGGTCACGGGCCCCTCGTCGGGCAGGACCTGGTCGGTGCGGACCATCGTGAAGGGGATGATGCCCGCGATCCCCGCGACGGTGCCCAGGACCAGACCGGTCAGCGTGAGGATCACCGCTTCCCAGCCGACGACGCCCAGGACCTGGCCCGGTGTCGCCCCGGCGAGGCGCTGCCGGCCGAACTCGCCGCTGCGGTAGGAGGTGGCGGCGTACAGGCTGTTGACGAGCATGATGCAGGAGAAGACGACGATGATGCCGACGACGACGAGGTTGAGGGTCTCCACGTTCTTGTCGTCGACGGTCTTGGCGAGGCCGGACGCCGCGACCCAGTCGCTCTCCACCGCCTGGATGTAGAGGGTGGCGGTGGCCATGCCGGTGAAGATGATCATCGGCATCAGTACGCCGGCCAGTTCCGCTCCGCGGCGCCGCAGGTTGTGGGCGCTCAGGTAACCGCTCGCACCGCCGACCGCCGCGAGCGGGCCTCGCAGCACCTCCAGGAGCCGGCCCAGCAGGGACGGGGCGAGGACCGCGAAGCCTACGGAGAGCAGGACGGCCCCGTACGCGGGAAACGCCATCAGCATCTCGTTCGTGCCGTCGACGGCGTACGTGGTCAGGATCCCCCCGGCCCCGGCCACCAGCGCGGCGCAGCCCGCCAGGGTGCGGCCCCGGCCCACGGACGGGCCGCGCTTTCCGGCGGCGGTCACGGTGGCGCGGCGTACGGCGAGGAACGCGGCGCCGACGGAGGCGAGGACCGCGATGCCGAAGCCCGAGCCCAGCGCCATCACGCCGAAGGCCGGATCGACGTGCGGGGCGACCTGGCCGCTGTCCTTGAACAGGTCGAGCAGGAGGCGTCCGCCGAGCACGGCGGGACCGGTGGCGAGTACCGCGCCGGCGAGGGCGACCACGGCGGACTCGCCGACGACCATGCGAGTGATCTGGCCGGGGGTGGCCCCGGTGCAGCGCAGCAGACGGATCTCCTCGGCACGTTGGCGGACGCTGACGGTGAGCGTGGAGGCGATGGCGAAGAAGACGAGGAGGGAGCCGTATCCGCCGACGACGCTCGCGGAGACGGTCATGGACTCCGAGCTGACGTCGTCGACCCCGGGAGCCGCCGCCGTGTCGTGCAGGGAGCTGAACGTCATGACGATCGCGGCGCCGAGGAACGCCGAGAGCAGGGTGGCGAGGAAGCGCCCGGGGCGCTTACGGACCGAGCGCATGGCCAGGAACAGCACGGCTGTCACACCTCCGTCAACGGGCTGTGGGACACACGGTCCCCGAGGTGCGTCATGCGTTCCGCGACGGCCTCGGCGGTGGGAGCGGAGAGGTTGCCTGCCAGCCGTCCGTCAGCGAGGAAGAGCACCGAGTCGGCGTACGAGGCGGCGACGGGGTCGTGGGTGACGAGCACGACGGTGCTGCCGTGCAGAGCGACGCTCTCCTTCAGCAGCGTCAGCACATCGCGTGCGCTGCGCGTGTCCAGGGCGCCGGTCGGTTCGTCGGCGAAGACCACCCCCGGCCGGGTGACCAGGGCGCGGGCGATCGCGACGCGCTGGCGCTGGCCACCGGAGAGTTCGTCGGGGAAGTGGCCGAGACGCTCGCCGAGTCCCACCTGGGTGAGGACCGCGCGGATGCTCCTCGGGTCGGCCTTGCGGCCGGCCAGCCGGAGCGGCAGCGCGGTGTTCTCCTCGACGGTCAGGGTGGGCAGCAGGTTGTACTGCTGGAAGACGAAGCCGATCCGGTCCCGCCGGAACTTCGTGCGCGCGGCCTCGCCGCCGGCGCTCATCTCCTCGCCGTCCACGAGGATCTGTCCCCGGTCGGGGCGGTCCAGGCCGGCTGCGCACTGGAGCAGCGTGGACTTCCCGGAACCGGAGGGTCCCATGACCGCGGTGAAGCTCCCCTTCGGCAGGCTCAGGGTCACCCCGTCCAGGGCGGTCACGGCGCTGTCCCCGGTTCCGTACACCTTGCTCACCGAGACCAGCCGCAGGGCCTCGGCCGCCCGGGTCGTGGGCTGCCGTTCGCGATCGAACATCGTCATCACCCTCTGCTCGTCGGGCGCACTCTGCGCCACGTGGACGACGCTACGGACGGGAGCGGGTCAGCACATGGGGCGTATGCCCCGGAGTTCAGGGTGGCGCTGAGTGCACCTGGCGCAGGGGGAAGCACCCTGTCCACATACCCCACGGGGTATACACCGCGGACAAGTGGGTACGCACGACCGGTATGCGTCCGACACGGGAGGAACCATGCAACTCGACATGGCGCCGGACGAGTTGCAGTCCGTCCTCAACCGGCTGCGCCGGGCCCAGGGGCAGATCGCCGGGGTCATCAAGATGATCGAGGAGGGCAGGGACTGCGAGGACGCGGTGACCCAGCTCGCCGCCGCCTCGCGGGCCCTGGACCGTGCGGGGTTCTCCATCATCGCCACCGGGCTGGAGCAGTGCCTGGCCGACGAGGGGCGGACGCCCGCCGACAAGGACCGGATGCGCGCCCGTCTGGAGAAGCTGTTCCTCTCCCTGGCCTGAGCGGGCCGACACGGGCGGCCGACACGAGCCGGGCGGGGCACCGGCGGCCGGCCCCGCCCGTCAGCGCTCCGGGAACGGCTCCCCGCACGCGCTGCAGTAGGCGGGCACCCGGTCGGCGGACAACCGACCGCAGGCCGGGCACACCAGATCCAGCATGCAGGGGGCCTCACCGCCCTCGTGCGCGGGAGCCCGGACGGCGGGCCCGATCGTCAGCCCGGGGCGGCGGCGGTGCACCGTGAAGTACGTCAGCCCCTCCGGCCCCGCCTCCAGGGCCCGGCGCGAGGTCCGGGGCAGCCAGGTGACGGTCGTCGGGACGAGATCCAGGGTGCCCCCGGCGCCCGTACGCAGGCTGCCGGAGCCCGCGAGGACGACGAGGAGGACGTCGAGGACGTCCTCCTGGTGCTCGCCCACCCCGGCGCCCGGCGGCAGTCGGACGAGGTTGGCGTCCAACTCCCTTTCCTGCTCGGCGAGATGCCAGAGCGCGCCGCGCTCACCTGGAGCGGCGGAGGCGAGGAGCCCGTCCAGCACCGTCAGTACCCGCGGGACCGCGTTCACGCCTCGGCCTCCTCGTCGTGTCGCTCGGCCGACCCGTAGTCCACGCGCACGGGAACGGACGGGGTCACGGTTGCCATGAGCGGTGTGCCTCCGGTCCTGCCCGTGGGTGGCCTACGCATCTCGAAGTCCGTACTTACCAGGAGAGAGTAACTCTTCCTGGGTTTGCGGGCGGGAGGAACCCGCACCGCTCCGGAGGCGTGATCGATATGCGTGCTGTGGTGGTCACGGCGTTCGGCGGCCACGAGTCGGTGGAGCCCGTGGAGACCGCAGTGCCTGATCCCGAACCGGGTCAGGCCGGATCGAGTTGGCGGCGTCCGTCTCGTGCCCGTGCACCGAAACGGGCGGGTCGGGTCGGGTCGGGGCCGGGCGGACGGAATGCCTCCGCAAGTGGAGACCTCCTTCCGGCGGTCCGAACCCGCCGGGAGGGCCTGGTTCCGGCAGTACTCTCGCCGCATGATCCAGCCGTCGCCCCCGGCCCAGGACGCCACCTGCGTCGCACTCACCCGGACTCTGCGCCGCCGGGGCACCGTCGTGCTGTCGGTGTTCGCCCTCGTCTGGGCCTTCGCCGGGGCGTCCGGACTGGCGTCCTCCGGCGCGGCCCTGGCCGTCGGCATCGTCGCCGTACCGGTCTCGGCGGCGGCGGTCCTCCTCGCCTACCGCGCAGGCGCCGCCCCCTCGCCACGCACGGTCGACCTGCCGGAGCGCTGGGAGCGTTCGGTCGGCGTGGTCAACATCGCCGAAGTCGCGGCGATCTTCGCCGTGATCGCCGTGTCCAACGCCTCGGGCCACCCGGCGTTCGTCCCGCCCGCCATCGCGCTGGTGGTCGGCCTGCACTTCGTCCCGCTCGCCCGCCTCTACGACCAGTGGCAGTACAAGGGGACGGCCGCGCTGATGACCGCCGTCGCGGTCCTCGGGTTCGCACTGATCGCGGTCGGCCTGTCCGACGGGAGCGTGCGCGCCGTGGTGGGTCTGGCCTCAGCGGTGACGCTGTGGGCGACCGCGTACCACGTGGCCGTCAAGGGCTGACGGCCCCGGCGGCACTCGTATCGGCCCTGGGTAGGGTGGGCGCGACAGCGCATCGTGGACCGGACCGAGGAGCAGACGTGAGCGAGCCGGCGAACATCGTCGTGCAGCAGGAGATCGCCCGGGAGCTGGAGGTCGCGGAGACCTTCGACGCCCACCAGGAGATCGAGCGCCGGGTGGCCTTCCTCGCCGAGCGGCTGACCTCGACGGGTCTGCGTTCCCTGGTGCTCGGCATCAGCGGAGGCGTGGACTCCACCACCGCGGGCCGGCTGTGCCAGCTCGCGGTCGAGCGCGCCAGGGCGGCGGGCCACGAGGCCCGGTTCCACGCGATGCGGCTCCCCTACGGGGTCCAGGCCGACGAGCACGACGCCCAGCTCGCCCTGTCCTTCATCCAGGCCGACCAGGTGCTGACCGTGGACATCAAGCCCGCGACGGACGCGACGCGGGAGTCCCTGCTCGCCGGCGACGTGGCCTTCCGCGACCAGCACCACCAGGACTTCGTGCTCGGCAACGTCAAGGCCCGGCAGCGCATGATCGCGCAGTACGCGGTGGCGGGTGCGCACGACGGACTCGTCGTCGGCACGGATCACGCGGCCGAGGCGGTCTCCGGCTTCTTCACCAAGTTCGGGGACGGCGCCGCCGACCTGGTCCCGCTGACCGGCCTGACCAAGCGCCGGGTGCGCGCCGTCGCGGCGGCGCTGGGCGCCCCCGCCGAACTGGTCGGCAAGGTGCCGACGGCCGACCTGGAGACGCTGGACCCGGGCAAGGCGGACGAGCAGGCGCTCGGGGTCACGTACGACGCCATCGACGACTTCCTGGAGGGCAAGCCGGTGGACGAGCAGACCTTCGACACGATCGTCAGCCGCTACCGTCTCACCGATCACAAGCGCCGCCTGCCCGTCGGCCCGTAAGCAGCCCTCGGCGGATCGTCCGGACGGCGCGCCAGGGAGCACCCTTGCTTCGAGCGCGCTCGAAGGGATTGGCTTGGGCTCCATGAAGTACACGCAGCTCGGACGCACCGGACTCAAGGTCAGCCGCCTCGTGCTGGGGACGATGAACTTCGGCCCCCAGACCAACGAGAGCGACAGCCACGCACTCATGGACGCCGCCCTGGAGGCGGGCGTCAACTTCTTCGACACGGCGAACGTCTACGGCTGGGGCGAGAACAAGGGCCGCACCGAGGAGATCCTCGGCACGTGGTTCGCGCAGGGCGGCGACCGCCGTGACAAGGTCGTCCTCGCCACCAAGGTCTACGGCAACATGGGCGCCGACGGCGAGGCGTGGCCCAACCACGACAAGCTGTCCGCCCTGAACATCCGCCGCGCCGTCGACGCCAGCCTCAAGCGGCTGCAGACGGACCACATCGACCTCTACCAGTTCCACCACGTCGACCGGGACACCCCGATCGACGAGATCTGGCAGGCCATCGACGTACTGATCCAGCAGGGCAAGATCCTGTACGCGGGCTCGTCCAACTTCTCGGGCTACAAGATCGCCCAGGCCAACGAGCGGGCCCGGCAGCGGGGCAGCTACGGCCTGGTCAGCGAGCAGTGCATCTACAACCTGATGGAACGCGGCGCCGAGATGGAGGTCATCCCGGCCGCCCAGGAGTACGGCCTCGGGGTCATCCCCTGGTCGCCGCTGCACGGCGGGCTGCTCGGCGGCGCGATCCGCAAGGAGCGCGACGGCGGGGGCGCCCGGTCCACGTCCGGCCGCTCGGGCGAGGCGCTGGCCGACCCGAAGGTGCGGGCGCAGATCCAGGCGTACGAGGACCTGCTGGAGAAGCACGGCCTGGAACCCGGCGAGGCCGGTCTGGCCTGGCTGCTGACCCGGCCGGGCGTCACCGGGCCGATCTCCGGACCGCGCACGCGCGAGCAGCTCGACTCGGCGCTGCGCGCGGTGGAGCTGGAGCTGTCGGACGAGGTGCTGTCGGCCCTGGACGAGATCTTCCCGGGGCCGGGCCCGTCGCCGGAGAACTTCGCCTGGTAGCCACGCGGCGCGCGTGCGGCCTTCGCTCCCGGGTTCAGCCCCCGAGGGCGGAGGCCGCCGCCACGACGACGAACATCAGCACGAGTACGGCCGCCATGATGCGGTTTCTGGTCTTCGGGTCCACCCGACGAGCGTAACCGCCCCGCTCACCGGACCGGCGGCCAGGCCCAGGCCCGCACCACCTCGTACCGCCCCGTACCGGCGCCGATCGTGCGGCGGGTGTCCCGGCGTGCCCTGCGGGCCTGGCCTGTCCATCGCGGAAGCCGCCCTCTCCGTGGAGACGGAGAGGGCGGCTTCGGGCGGGACGGGGTTCAGGCCGCCGTGGCCAGCTGCTCGCGCGGGACTATGCGCACGTGCGGGTGGCCCGGACGCAGGTCCACCTTGAGGCGCAGGCCGCCGACGCGCGTCAGCATGAAGCCGACGCCCAGTGCCGCCACCATCGAGATCGCCCCGCCGGCCGCCATGCCGACGCGCGCGCCGTAGGCGTCGCTGATCCAGCCGACGATCGGGGCGCCCACCGGCGTACCCCCGGCGAAGACCATCATGTAGAGGCTCATCACACGGCCCCGCATCTCCGGGTCCGAGGCCATCTGGACGCTCGTGTTGGCGCTGATGTTGGTCGTCAGACCGATCATGCCGATCGGGACCAGCAGCAGTGAGAACAGCCAGACGGACGGGGACAGGGCGGCGGCGATCTCCAGCAGGCCGAACAGCGTGCCCGCGGCCACCAGCATCCGCAGCCGCGAGGAGCGGCGGCGGGCGGCGAGCAGGGCACCCACGAGGGAGCCGGCCGCCATCAGGATGTTGAAGAAGGAGTACATCCCGGCGTCGCCGTGGAAGATCTCGTCCGCGAAGGCCGTCAGGAAGATCGGGAAGTTGAATCCGAACGTGCCGACGAAGCCGACCAGGACGATCGGCCAGATCAGGTCCGGCCTGCCGGACACGTAGCGCAGGCCCTCGCGCAGCTGGCCCTTGGCGCGCTTGACGGTCACGGACGCGTGGAGCTCGCTCGTACGCATCATCGCCAGGCCGATGAGCGGGGCGATGAAGGACAGCCCGTTGAGCATGAACGCCCAGCCGCTGCCGACCGTCGTGATCAGGACACCCGCGACGGCGGGGCCGATGAGCCGGGCGGACTGGAAGTTCGCCGAGTTCAGGCTGACCGCGTTGCGCAGTTGCGCGGGGCCGACCATCTCGGAGACGAAGGACTGGCGCGCCGGGTTGTCGACGACGGTCACCATGCCGAGGAGGAAGGCGATCAGGTAGACGTGCCAGACCTCCACGACCCCGGAGAGGGTCAGGACGGCGAGCGCGATGCCGCACAGGCCGAGCGCCGCCTGGCTGATCATGAGCAGACGCCGCTTCGGGAGCCGGTCGGCGATGACGCCGCCGTACAGGCCGAAGAGCAGCATCGGGAGGAACTGGAGGGCCGTGGTGATACCGACGGCGGCGGCGGACCCGGTGAGGCTCAGGACGAGCCAGTCCTGCGTGATGCGGGACATCCAGGTACCGGTGTTGGAGATCACGGCGCCCGTGGCGAACAGGCGGTAGTTACGGATCTTCAGCGACGAGAAGGTCCCGCCGGTCTTGCTCTCGTGGGTGGAAGTCGGTGCGGGGGCGGAGTCTGCTCCGGATCCCGTACTCAAAAGAGTTCGCCTCCTCGGGCGTATACGGCGTTCTCACATGACGGGGACGTGACTGCGGGGCGCCACGGGCGGTGAGCCCGTGCGCGCCCCGTCGGGTCACAGGTGGGCGAGCTTCTCCAGCACGGGCGCGGCGGCCCGCAGCTTCTCCCACTCGTCCTCGTCCAGGCCCTCGGCGAGGTCGGCCAGCCAGGCGTTCCGCTTGTCGCGGCTCTCGGCGAGCATGGCTTCCGCCTGCTCGGTCCGGCTGACCATCTTCTGTCGACGGTCATCGGGGTGCGGTTCCAGTCTGACCAGGCCCTTGGCTTCCAGCAGCGCGACGATGCGGGTCATCGACGGCGGCTGCACGTGCTCCTTGCGGGCCAGCTCACCGGGGGTGGCGGAACCGCAGCGGGCGAGTGTGCCGAGCACCGACATCTCGGTGGGGCTCAGCGACTCGTCGACGCGCTGGTGCTTCAGGCGCCGGCCCAGCAGCATCACGGCGGAGCGAAGGGAGCTCACGGCGGCGGCACTGTCGCCGTCGTGGATCAGGTCAGGCATGTTCCTTAGCGTAACTCATTAGCTATGCTAAATACCAGCGGGTGGTACACGCGCGAGAAACTGATCACCCGAATGAGTGAGTGCGGGGCGGAAAGAGCCGCGAAAAGACCGCGCGTGGAGCGAACCTGCTTGGCATGGGATCGACAGTGCTCAGCCTGCGCATAGACGGTGAGCTGCTCGACCGGCTCCGCCGGCACGCCGCCAGACGCGGCATGAGCGTCCAGGACTACGTGGTCCGGACGCTCGTCCGCGACGATTTCGACGAGCGCTTCCACGCGTCCGTCGACGAGACGGAGAAGTTCTACGGGGCGGAGCCCCGTCACGGGGACCCGGCCGACCGGGTCACATGAGGGAGATCCGCCCCGCAGGGGTGGAGCCGACGGAGACGGGCGCGCTTACGTGAGGCCGAGCGCCGGCATCGCGTAGTAGAAGACGAAGACCGCTGACACCACGTACATGGCTGCCGGGACCTCCCGGCCGCGGCCCGCCGCCAGGCGCATCGCGCTGAAGGCGATGCAGCCGATGCCGATGCCGTTGGTGATCGAGTACGTGAGCGGCATCATCAGCATGGCCAGGAACGCCGGGATGGCCAGCGTGTAGTCGCTCCAGTCCACGTCGCGCACGTTGCCCGCGAGGATCATGAACCCGACCGCGATCAGCGCGGGAGTGGCCGCCTGCGAGGGGACCATGGTCGCCAGGGGCGTCAGGAGCAGCGCCACCGAGAAGAGCAGGCCGCTCACGACGCTCGCGAGCCCGGTACGGGCGCCCTCGCCCACGCCCGCCGTGGACTCCACGAAGCAGGTCGAGGCGGAGGAGGAGCTGACCCCACCCGCGGCGACGGCGACGCCGTCGACGAGCAGGACCTTGTTGATCCCCGGGAAGTTGCCGTTCCTGTCCATCAGCTTCGCCTCGTCGCCGACTCCGAGGATGGTGCCCATCGCGTCGAAGAAGCAGGACAGCAGCACGGTGAAGACGAAGAGCACACCGGTCAGGAGACCGACCTTCTCGAAGCCGCCGAACAGGCTCACCTCGCCGATCAGGCCGAAGTCCGGGGAGGAGACGGGATTGCCCGGCCACTCCGGGACCGTCAGCCCCCAGGCGCCGGCCGGCAGCTCGGCGACCGCCTCGATGACCAGCGCGACGACCGTCATGACGACGATGGAGAGCAGGATGGCGCCCGGCACCTTGCGGACGATCAGCGCGAGGGTCAGCAGCACACCGAGGACGAAGACCAGGACCGGCCAGCCGTTGAGGTGACCGTCGCTGCCGAGCTGCAGCGGAACCGTGGTGTGCGCGGCGTCCGGGATGCGGGAGACGAAGCCCGAGTCGACCAGGCCGACCAGCAGCACGAAGAGGCCGATGCCCATCGCGATGCCCTTGCGGAGCGAGCGCGGCACGGCGTTCATCACGCGCTCACGCAGTCCGGTCGCGACCAGCAGCATCACGACGATGCCCGCGAGGACGACCATGCCCATCGCGTCCGGCCAGCTCATCCGGGGGGCGAGCTGGAGGGCGACGACGGTGTTGACGCCGAGACCGGCGGCGAGCGCGATCGGCACGTTGCCGATGACGCCCATCAGCAGCGTGGAGAACGCGGCCGCCAGCACGGTGGCCGTGACGAGCTGGCCCCCGTCCAGCTGGTGCCCGTACATGTCCTTCGCGCTGCCGAGGATGATCGGGTTGAGCACGATGATGTACGCCATGGCGAAGAACGTGGCGAAACCGCCACGGACCTCGCGGGCGACCGTCGACCCCCGCTCGGAGATCTTGAAGTAGCGATCGAGTACGCCGTGCGGCTGCCGGGGCGACGGAGGCTGATCGACCGGAGCGGTGGCCGAGGAGGACATGTGTGACCTTCAGTCGTGCGGGGGGATGAAAATGGTCATCTTTGGATGTTCACACGAATGAATCGAGCCACCCATAAGCAGATTCAGTATGAATACATAAGGGAAAGATCGCTATCTCCGCGCGTAGACCCATGGGCCGACCGGCCTGCGCCACCCCGCTCCGGCCGCGGCACTAGACTCGGCCGCATGCAGAAGTGGACACCCAAGCACGAGGCACCCGAGCCCCTGGAGGGTCCCGTCGTCGCCACCATCACCGGCGGCACGATCCTCTGGTTCGTCCTCTTCCTCGTGCAGGTGCCCTTCTACGGCTGGTTCGACGACCGCGGCTACACCTGGTGGATCTGGGTCTGCCTCGCCGGAGCCGGACTGGGCCTGATCGGCATCTGGTACGTCCGGGGGCGGGAGGCCGCGATCGCGCGGGCCGCGGCGGCGCAGGCCGAGGCGGCCGTCACCGATGCCGGACCGACGGCGTCCGGCACCGCGCGTTCCTGACGTACGACCCCGGTACCGTTCCGGTCCTCCCACGGTCTGATCCTCCGCCACCCGGCGGGTGAACCGTGCCGTCCGCCCTTACGGTCGGACTCATGACGCAGCGGGCACTCGACTCCTCCGGTGAGCAGCCGGACACCGTACGGACCCCTCCCGCGACCGCGCCGCCCGGCGGGCTGACCACTGCCGAGGTCGCCGAACGGGTCGCGCGGGGTGAGGTCAACGACGTACCGGTCCGCTCGTCCCGCTCGGTCACCGAGATCGTCCGCGCGAACGTCCTCACCCGGTTCAACCTGCTCATCGGCGTGCTCTGGGTGATCATGCTGGCCGTCGCGCCGATCCAGGACAGCCTCTTCGGCTTCGTGATCGTCGCGAACACCGGCATCGGCATCATCCAGGAATGGCGCGCGAAGAAGACGCTGGACAACCTCGCGGTGATCGGCGAGGCGAAGCCGACCGTCCGACGCGACGGGGCCTCCGCCGAGGTCTCCGTCTCCGAGATCGTCCTCGGCGACCTGGTCGAGCTGGGCCCCGGGGACAAGGCCGTCGTCGACGGCACGGTCGTCGAGGCCGAGGGCCTGGAGATCGACGAGTCGCTGCTGACCGGTGAGGCCGACCCCGTGCTCAAGCACCCCGGCGACCCGGTGATGTCCGGCAGCTTCGTCGTCGCGGGCGGCGGCGCGTTCACCGCCACCAAGGTCGGCCGCGAGGCGTACGCCGCTCAGCTCGCCGAGGAGGCGTCGCGCTTCACCCTCGTCCGGTCCGAGCTCCGCAGCGGCATCAGCACGATCCTCACGTACGTGACGTGGATGATGGTGCCGACGGCGATCGGGCTCATCATCAGCCAGTTGGTCGTCAAGGACAACAACTTCAAGGACTCGGTCGCCCGCACGGTCGGCGGCATCGTCCCGATGATCCCCGAGGGCCTGGTCCTGCTCACCTCGGTCGCGTTCGCCATCGGGGTCATCCGGCTCGGCCGCAAGCAGTGCCTCGTGCAGGAACTGCCCGCCATCGAGGGTCTGGCCCGGGTCGACGTCGTCTGCCTGGACAAGACCGGCACCCTCACCGAGGGTGGCATGGACGTCACCCAGCTACGCGCGCTGAACGGCTCCGACGAGGACTACGTGCGGCGGGTCCTGGGGGCCCTCGGTGCCTCCGACCCCCGGCCCAACCCCAGCCTCCAGGCCATCGTCGACGCCTTCCCCGACGGCGCGGGCTGGGGCGTCACCCGGGCCATGCCCTTCTCCTCGGCCCGCAAGTACAGCGGCGCCGCCTTCACCGAGGGCGACGGCGCCGCGTCCGCCTGGCTGCTCGGCGCCCCCGACGTGCTGCTCTCCGCCGACGACCCCGCCCTCACCGAGACCGGCCACCTCAACGAACAGGGGCTGCGGGTCCTGCTGCTCGCCCGGGTGGGCGGCGAGCTGGACGCGCCGGACGCCGCCTCGGGCGCCGTACCCACCGCGCTCGTCGTCCTGGAACAGCGGCTGCGGCCCGACGCCGGGGAGACCCTGGCCTACTTCGACGACCAGAACGTCGCCGCGAAGGTGATCTCGGGCGACAACGCCGTCTCGGTCGGCGCGGTGGCCCAGAAGCTGGGGATGCCGGGAGCCGAGCACGCCGTGGACGCCCGGCGGCTTCCCGAGGACCGTGACGACATGGCGACCGAGATCGAGCGCAACGCCGTCTTCGGCCGGGTCACCCCGCAGCAGAAGCGGGACATGGTCGGAGCGCTCCAGTCCCGCGGTCACACGGTCGCGATGACCGGCGACGGGGTCAACGACGTACTCGCGCTGAAGGACGCCGACATCGGGGTCTCGATGGGATCGGGCTCCGAGGCGACCCGTGCGGTGGCCCAGATCGTGCTGATGGACAACAGCTTCGCGACCCTGCCGTCGGTCGTGGCCGAGGGCCGCCGGGTCATCGGCAACATCACCCGGGTCGCCACCCTGTTCCTGACCAAGACGGTCTACTCGGTGCTGCTGGCGATCCTGGTGGTCTGCTTCCAGGTCGAGTACCCGTTCCTGCCACGCCATCTCACGCTGCTGTCCACGCTGACGATCGGCGTACCGGCGTTCTTCCTGGCGCTCGCCCCCAACAAGGAACGGGCCCAGCCGCACTTCGTGCGCCGGGTCATGCGGTACGCGATCCCGTCCGGGGTCATCGCGGCGGCGGCCACCTTCACCACGTATCTGATCGCCCGCCACCACTACGCCGGCACGGGGGCGCTGGACGCGGAGACGAGCGCGGCGACACTCACGCTGTTCCTGGTCTCCATGTGGGTCCTGGCGATCATCGCCCGCCCGTACACCTGGTGGCGGGTCGCCCTCGTGGCGACGATGGGCCTGTGCTTCCTCATCGTGCTCGCGGTGCCGTGGCTGCAGGACTTCTTCGCGCTGAAGCTGGTGGGCACGACGATGCCGTGGGCCGCGGTGGGGGTCGCGGCGGCAGCGGCGGCCGCCCTGGAATTCGCCTGGCGTGTGGTCGGCCGCCACTTCCGCCCCTGAGGGAGCTGGTTACTTCACGTCGTGGTTCGCGACCTACTTCACGTCGACGAAGTCACCCGCGGTCGTGACGGCCGGGGTGGTCGACGTGCCGGCGAAGCTGTAGCGCCAGTAGCCGTCCACCGAGGCCTTGGCCGTGGTCTTCAGCGCACCGGTGCTGTTCGTCTTGATGGTCTTGACGGTGGTGTAGGTGCTGCTGTTCTTCTTGCGGAACTGCAGCTTGACGGGCTGCGCGGTGTAGCCCTTGTAGGTGCCGGTCTCCCAGTTGGCGCGCGAGAGCTTGCCGGTGACCGTGATGGTCTTGCCCTTCTTGACGGGCTCCGGCGCGGCGTTGACGGTCAGCTTGGAGAGGCGCTGGAGCCGCACCTTGGCGAAGGCGTCCTTCTGCACGATCTGGCCGTCCTTGCTGAGCACCATCGCGCCGACCTTCCAGCTGGTGGCGTCGGAGTTGATCAACCAGGCCGGATCGACGGTGACCGTCAGCGTGCAGGTGGAGGTCGTGGCGTTGGCCGCCTTGCACTTGGCGGATTCCTCGTTCTGCCCGAAACCGAAGCTGTCCTCGGACTCCAGGTCGCTGCCGATCCACAGGATCGTGCTGGCGTCGGCGATACCCGAGTCGTCCGTGGCGGTGATGGCGACGGTGACCTTCTTCGGAGCGGTGGTGCCCACCACGATGGCCTTGCCACCGTTCACGACGGCCTTGGTGATCTTGAGGTCGTCGGTGGCGGTGACCGCACGGGCGGCCATCCGCCCGTGGGACTGCTGAGGCGCGGACAGCTCGAAATCGGGCGTCCAGGTGCGGCCGTCGTCGGCCTGTGCCGCCGGAACGGCGAGAGCGGACAGAGCCAGGGCGCCGGAAACAGCGGCGACGGTGGCACGAATACGCATGTGTTCCCCTGTGGGGCAAGGGGACCTCCCGGGGATGGTGTCCTCCGGCGGGTCCCGATGGGTCGATGAGTCTGGTGACTCGAACGAACAGACAGTGAACAAGCATGAAAGGTTGTGCCCTTGGCGCGACTTTTTCGTGAAGATCGCATACCTGGGCCGAATCGGGGTATCCGGGGGCGCGGTATCAACACCCACGCCCCCGAGGGACATCGCGGCGGTCAGGGTCGTCCGGACCGACCACCAGGCCGGCCGGCCGTTCAGTCGAACCAGCGGTCCCTGGCCAACTCCTCGGTGCGGGACGGGTCCTCCAGCAGCGCTGCCACCTCGAAGCGGCGTGGCCACTGGCCGGCCGCCCAGGCGAGGCCCGCGGCCACGCCCTCCACCGTGGACGCGTGGACCACCCCGTCAGGGGTGCGGCGCCAGTCCAGCTCGACGCCGCCGGCGCGCAGTTCGCCGTGCTCGACATAGGTCTCGGGGGTCCCGGCTCCGAGCAGGATGCGTACGGACTCGGGAACCCGGTGCTCCTCGCCCTCCGACGTCACCAGGGCCTCGACGCTCTCGCCGAGCCGCCGCACCTGGAGAAGGTCCGCGAGCTCGGCCGCCCGCGCCGGGGCCACCGGCAGCAGCGGGAGTCCGCCGGTCAGCGGCAGCAGGTCGGGGGCGTCGGCGATCACGACGTCCGCCGCGTCGACGACCCGCACCTCGTCGTCCACCACGGCCCGCAACTCGTCGGGGAGCGTGACCTGTTCGGGATCCAGCTCGGCGAGCGCCGTGTACAGCGAGTGCAGCTGCACGGGGCCGACCGGGCGCTCCTCGTCGGCGAGCCGGCCCAGCAGCTCGGCCGCCCCGCCCGGCTCGTCCAGGAGCCCGGCCACCGAGGTCCGTACGCCGAGGGCGCGCAGCACCTGCGCGTCGTCGAAGCCCGTCGCGTCGGCGGAGTCGTACAGGCCGGCCAGGCGCGGGTCGCCGCCCGCCGCGCGCAGCCCGGCCGGACGCCGTCCGTCGAGCACGGGGTGATCACGCAGCCACCACGCCGTGTAGGGCCGTACGGACTGCGTCGTGCCGTCCGGGAGCAACACCCGTACCGGCTGGGTCAGCGCGTCGCGCAGCGGCGGGCGGGCCAGCATCGCCAGGGCCTGCGGCCAGGCGTCGTCGTCGACGAGGTCCAGGTCGCGTACGGCGACGATCTCGGTGGCGACCGGCGGCACCGGGGTGTCCGGGAGCTGGTCCAGGAGGTCCTCGCACCACACGTCGACGGCGTCGAGCAGTCCGGCGTCGTCCGGCTCGGCGAAGTCGGTGTCGCGGGGCTCCAGTTCGTCCGGGTCCAGGACGACGTCGGTGGCCCGTACGAGGGCGAAGGTGGCCAGCACCCCGCAGGCGGTCAGGGGCTGTTCGCCCCAGCGCTCGGCCAGTTCCGCGTCGCACAGGGCGAGTTCGCCCTCGCGCATCACCTGGGCGAACGGGCTGTCCGGCAGCACGAGTTCACCGGCGGGCGCGGGTTCGCCGTCCTCGTCAGGCAGGGCGAGCGCGCCCAGCCAGGGCTCGTCCCCGGGTTCGAGGTCGGCGTCGCGCACGAGCGTGAGGACGGTCTCGGCGAGCTCGTCGCCGTCCAGGGCGTCCTCGTCCCACACCTCGCCCGCCTCCAGCGAACCGGCGACGGCGGCCCGGACCTGCGGGGTCGTCAGGACGGCGCGGGGGGTGGCGGGCAGGGCGCCCAGCTTCTCCAGCAGGGGGTGCGCGGCGTCCGGGTGGGCCATCTTCAGCCCGAGCCGGGCCAGCCGGCCGAGGACGGGGGAGGACGGCGCGTCCGGCAGCGGCAGGAGGACCTGCCGGGGGCCGATGGTGGTGCGCGGGGTGCCCTCGGAGCCCGCGAGGGGCACGGGCAGCCCGGAGAGCCGGTCGGGGTCGACGCCGGCCAGGCTGTCGTACAGCCGCCGCCACCAGTCCGGGGCGCGCTCCAGACCGGCCAGCCGGTCGATGGCCTCGGTCAGCGGGACCCGGGCGACGCCGAGCGCGCGCAGCTCGGGGCGGCGCTCCAGGCCGGCGGGCAGCAGGCAGGGCAGCACCTCGGCGAGGACGCGTACGGTCGCGTCGCCCACGCCCTCGACCACCTCGGCCTCGACCGGACGCAGCGCGGTCGTCCCGGGGCGCGGGGCCGCGCCGCCGTCCCAGTCGTCCCACCGGTCCGCCGCCTCGGCCGGGTCCCGGGGCGCGGCGGGCTCCAGGAACGCGACCCGGGGCAGCCGCTCCAGGATCGCGGCCCGCAGCGCACCGTCGAGCTGTCCCTTGCCGAGGACGCCGGGCACCAGCGCGATCGTGGCCACGGAGACGGGCTCCCAGCCGGCCAGCAGTTCGGCGTAGGCGTCTGCCGCGCGTTCCACCAGGAAGTCGGTCAGAGGGCCCTGCGCGGGGTGCCGGCGGGTGGTGTCGAGCGGCAGCGAGGCGATGAGCAGCGCGGGGACGCCGAGGGGTTCGTCGGTGGGGGTCGGCGCGTGCACGACGGGTGCCGTACGGGGGTGCTGGGGCGCCCCGTCCTCGTCCACGGGCACGGCCCACGTCACGGACCAGTAGGGCCGCAGCCGTTCCTCGACGGGCCGGTCGGCCAGCAGCGTGGGCTCCAGGGCGCCCTGGGCGGTGGTGGTGCGCCAGCGGTGGAGCCCGTGCGCGGAGTCGTCGACGTGCGTGTACGGGCCGTGCTGCGAGCGGCTCAGCGTCCGTACGCCGGCGGAGGTCTCGATCACGACCTCGTCGAGGCCGGACAGCGTCAGGAGCAGCGCGTCGTCCACCCCGTCGAGCAGCCTGCCGACGAGGTCCTCGGCGACGCCGTCGCGGAGCGGCAGGACGACGACGGTGTCGTAACCGTCGGGTGCGGTGCCCTCGGCGGGCAGCGGCAGCCGCAGCAGCGGTACGTGTCCGTCGCGGCGGCGCAGCTCGTCCCCGAGGCCGGGGCTGCCGACGGCCGCCTGCCGCGCGAGGTCGCGTGCCTCCGCGAGGGACCAGCGGACGCCGCCGTGGCGCCCGACGACGGCGGGCTCGTCACTGACCGCCAGCACGGCGGCGAATCCGACGCCGAAGCGGCCGACGGCCGACTCGTGGCCCTCGCGCTTGGCGGAGGCCCGCAGGGTGCTCAGCGACTCGACGCCGGTCGCGTCCAGGGGCGCGCCGGTGTTGGCGGCGGCGAGGACGGCGGGGGTGTCCTCGCCCGCGTCGTGCAGGGTGAGGCGCAGTCGGCCGGGGACACCGGCGCGGGCGGCGGCGTCCGCGGCGTTCTGGGCCAGCTCGACGACCAGACGGTCGCGGTAGCCGCCCAGGGCGAGGTCCTCCTCGGCGTTGGCGTCCTCACGGAAGCGCGCGGGGCCGGCGCCCCAGGCGTCGAGCACGCCGCGCCGCAGTCGCGCCGTCCCGAACGGATCGGCCCCCTCGGTCGCATTCATGCCCACGCTCGTACTCCGCTCTTCCGGTGACCCCGTGACGCCCAGTGTGCGCCCGAAGGTACCGCGACCGGGAAGCCGGTGGCCGCCGCCCTCCCCGGTCTGCGGAGTCAGGAGTGGCCGAGGTCCTCCGTCGAGCCGTCAGGCCGGTCAGGGACCGAGCCGGAGCCGTCGGCGGGGCGCAGGGCGTAGTCGTCGACCCGCATCGTGTCCAGCGCGTGCGCGGGCTTCGGCGTCTTCGGCATGACCGCCGCCTCGGAGTGCCCCCCGCAGCCGTACGACAGGGAGACCACGCGGCCGTCCGCCGGGGCGAACTCGTTCGCGCAGACCCCGAAGGCCTGCTTCAGAGAGCCCGCCATGGGCACCAGGAAGGCACAGGTGACGCAGGACGCCGGTGCCGCCTGCGCCATGGGCGTCTTCGCACCGAACTCCTCGTCCCAGCGGTCCGCCGCCAGCCGCAGCCCGTACCGGGACAGCACCCGTGCGCGCCGCGTGCCGAGCTCGTCGGCGACCGCGGCGATCGAACCGCGGCTCGTCGCGGGCCGCGCCGTCAGCTCCGCGTCCTCGACGTCGGCGAGGGCGGCCAGCTCCTGCGACACCTCGGAGACGGCGCTGTTCGGCAGGGGCTCGTCCTCGCCCGTCCAGCCGGGCTCCAGGCGTGGGTCCTCCGCCTCGGTGGGCAGGAGGTCGCCGGGGCCCATGTCACCGGGCCGCAGCCGCTCGCTCCAGGGCACCCACTCAGGGGCGAGGAGCGCGTCGGACCCGGGCAGCAGCACCGTTTCGTCAAGGGTGACGTTCTTGGCGCGGGAGGCCCTGGCGACCGTCACCGCCCAGCGCCAGCCCCGGTAGCCGGGCTCCTTGGACTCGAAGTAGTGCGTGACGACCCGGTCACCTTCGGAGACCAGGGCCACGTGCTCACCCACCACTCCTGGCGCGGCGGCCTCTTCCGCCGCCGCGCGTGCGAGGTCTACCGCCTCGGCGCACAGACGGTCAGGGGCGGGGGTACGGGCCGTACGGCTTCGCGTCGTCGCAGCACTCACAGGTCTCGCTTCTCTCCATACGCCGTCTCACGAGCGCGCCAGCAGCTCCATCGATGTCCGATTTCGGCCATGACAGTTGTGGGCGGAGCGGACCAGGGGGCCGCGTCGACGTCCACACCCGTTGTGCCTGCCTCGGGCGCGCCTTCTGCCACCCATTCTGCGGGATCGCGGAGAGGCGCGCGGCCAAGTACAACCGCCGGTGGCGCGTGAGTGCACGCTACCCTCTCCGCCGCTCCACGCCCACCTGCCGTCCCGAACTGGACAGGTTGCCCGGCCGGAGCCCTCTCGGTGTCGGGGCCGATCCGCCCGCCGCCGTGGTGCCGTCCACCCGTTCCGGGGCCGGGCCGGATCACCCGACGGAGCGGCCGCCGCCACGCCCCGGCCCGATCATGGGTTCGTCCGGGCAGGGGGTGGGGCACTATGACCACGTGGCTGCCGCCAGGTCGTCCGACGGGTCCGGTCCGCTCCGCAGGGCGGTCCGGGCGATGGGCCGTGCCCTGCGGGCCCCGTTCTCGGGCACCGCACGCGGGATCCGGAAGGCGACCCACGCCCATGGGGCGGGCGAGTCCGGCCTCGGCAAGCTGATCGAGCTGCACGCGGTCAACGGCGCCGGGGACGTCATGATCACCGTGGCGCTGGCCTCCACGGTGTTCTTCTCCGTGCCGACCGACGAGGCGCGCGGGCGCGTCGCCCTCTACCTCGCCGTCACGATGGCGCCCTTCACCCTGCTCGCCCCGGTGATCGGCCCGCTTCTCGACCGGCTGCCGCACGGCCGCCGGGCCGCGATGGCCGGGGCGATGTTCGCCCGGGTCGTCCTCGCGATCACGATGTCGGGCGCGGTCGCCACGGGCGGCCTGGAGCTCTATCCGGCGGCCCTGGGCGTCCTGGTCAGTTCGAAGGCGTACGGGGTCGTGCGCAGCGCCGTGGTGCCCCGGCTCCTGCCACCCCGCTTCTCCCTGGTGAAGGCCAACGCGCGGGTGACCCTGGCCGGGCTGCTGGCCACCGGTGTCGCGGCGCCGATCGGGGCGGGGCTGCAGACCATCGGGTCCCCCTGGCCGCTCTACGGGGCGTGCGCGATCTTCCTCGGCGGCACCGTCCTCGCCTTCACGCTGCCCCCGAAGGTCGACTCCGCGAAGGGCGAGCGGAAGGCCCGCCTCGTCGTCCCGCACGAGGAGGGGGCCCGCCCCGCCGTCCCCCGCGACGAGGCCGGGGGCGGCAGGAGCGGCAGCACGAGGGCCGGGCGCAGGAACGGGCGGGGGAAGCCGCCCGGGCTGCGGTCGGTGGGGCCGTCCGTCCTGCACGGCCTCCAGGCGAACGCCTCGCACCGCGCGCTCTCCGGCTTCCTCATCTTCTTCCTGGCGTTCCTGCTGCGCGAGCACCCGCTGGCGGGTCAGAGCGCCGCCGTCTCCCTCGGCATCGTCGGCGTCGCGGCCGGTACCGGGAACGCCTGCGGCACGGCGGTGGGCTCGTGGCTCAGGGCGCGCGGCCCCGAGGTGATCGTCGCGACGGTGCTGGGGCTCGCCCTGGGGGTCGCGGTGCTCGCCGCGGTGTTCTTCAGCACCGTCGTGGTCGCGGCCCTGGCAGCGGTGGCCGGTTTCACCCAGGCCCTGTCGAAGCTGTCGCTGGACGCGATGATCCAGCGCGACGTCCCGGAGGAGGTGCGTACGTCGGCCTTCGCCCGCTCGGAGACGCTGCTGCAGATGGCGTGGGTCGTCGGCGGTGCGATCGGTATCGCCCTCCCCCTCAGCGGAGCGCTCGGCATGTCCGTCGCCGCCGGGCTGCTCGCCCTCGGTGCCGCTGCCTCCGTACGGGGCCTCCTGGGAGCCGCGCGGCGCGGCTCGCCGCACCCCCGCGTGGCGTGAGCGGCACCGACCGATAGCCTTCGCCACATGACCGTTGCGTTCTTCTCCGGTAAGGGCCGTCGAATCGGCGTCGCTCTTGGTGCCGTGTCCGCGGGACTCCTTGTCCTGTCCGCCTGCGACAAGCCGACGCCGCTCGCCACCGTGACGGTCGGCGACAACTCGGTGCACACCGAGGCGTCCTGCTACAACGACGGCAAGGCCCTGAAGGAGTCCGAGATCCAGGGCTGCCTCAACAAGAAGGCGGAGAAGTCCGTCGAGGTCGCGATGGACGACAAGGTCCGCTTCGGTGTCGACCCCGAGGTCGCCGAGAAGGGCTGGACCCTCTTCATCAACGGCCAGCAGGCCGAGCAGGAGCCGTACAAGAAGACCTACCGGACGATCCCCGGCAGCGCCTTCTTCGCCAGCCAGACCGGCGAGACCACGGCGGACAAGACACAGGTCAGCATCGTCGAGACCCAGGGGCAGAAGCTCACGGGCATCTGGCACTTCCAGCTCACCAAGACGTCCTGACCCCTCCTGCCCCTGACCCACCCTCCGACCCCGAGGACCACCGCTGTGCGGGTGCTTGTCGTGACCGCTGTCCCTGCCGAAAGGGACGCGGTCACGCGTGCTTTCGGGGGTGGCCCCGAGGTCCGACGGGTACCGGGCGCCGAGCTGCACCGGGCGGGCCCCTTCGACGTCCTCGCGGGCGGCGCGGGGCCGGCCGCCGCGGCGGCGGCCACGGCCTTCGCCCTGGCCGCGTCGCCCGCCTCGCAGCCGTACGCGGCGGTCGTCTCGGCCGGTATCGGCGGCGGCTTCGCACCCGCCGCGCCCGTCGGCTCCCTCGTCGTGGCGACCGGCATCGTCGCCGCGGACCTGGGCGCCGAGACCCCGGACGGCTTCGTGCCGGTCACCGGTCTCGGCTTCGGCAGGGACACCTTCCTGCCGCCCGAATCCCTCGTGCGCGACCTGGCCCGGGCCACCGGCGCCGTGCCGGGCCCCGTCCTCACCGTGTCCACGGTGACCGGCAGCGCAGCCCGCACCGCCGCTCTGCTGGCCGCGCACCCCGGAGCCGTCGCCGAGGCCATGGAGGGCTTCGGCGTCGCGGAGGCCGCCGAACGGTTCGGCGTGCCGGCGCTGGAACTCCGGGCCGTCTCGAACACCGTGGGGCCGCGCGACCGTGATGCCTGGCGCATCGGCGACGCCCTGGCGGCCCTCTCCGAGGCGTTCGGGAAGACCGCACCCGTAGTGGAAAGTTGGACCCGACATGACCGACTCGACCGACACCGTGACTGACACCGTGACCGACTCCGCGACCGGCACCGCGGACGCACCGCTCCCCGCGCTGCGGATCGCCTTCTCGCCGTGCCCGAACGACACCTTCGTCTTCGACGCCTGGGCGCACGGAAGGGTCCCCGGCGCGCCCGCCCTCGATGTCACCTTCGCCGACATCGACCTCACCAACGGCATGGCGGAACGCGGCGAGTTCGACGTGCTGAAGGTGTCGTACGCCGTCCTGCCGTACGTGCTCGACGAGTACGCGCTGCTGCCGTGCGGCGGCGCCCTCGGACGCGGCTGCGGGCCGCTCGTCCTCACCCGGGAGCCCGGCGCGGACCTGACGGGGAAGACCGTCGCCGTGCCGAGCGAGCGCTCGACCGCCTATCTGCTGTTCCGGCTGTGGGCGGCCGAGGTCGTCCCGGACGGCGTGGGCGAGATCGTCGTCATGCCGTTCGACGAGATCATGCCCGCGGTGCGCGACGGCCGGGTGGACGCCGGACTGGTGATCCACGAGGCCCGTTTCACCTACCGGAACTACGGCCTGCACAGCCTCGCCGACATGGGTGAGCACTGGGAGTCGACCACCGGCCTGCCGATCCCGCTCGGCGCGATCATCGCCAAGCGCTCGCTGGGCGAGGAGACGCTGAACCGGCTGTCGGACGCGATCCGTACGTCGGTGCGGATGGCCTGGGACGACCCGGAGCGCTCGCGGCCCTACGTCCTGGAGCACGCCCAGGAGATGGACCCGGCCGTGGCGGACCAGCACATCGGGCTCTACGTGAACGAGTTCACGGCCGATCTCGGTGAGAACGGCTACGCGGCGATCCGTGGCCTGCTGACCCGGGCGGCGGCCGAGGGCCTCGTCCCCGCGCTGGCCCCGGACGCGTTCTCCGTCGCCGCGCGCTGACGTGCGGGAGGCCGGGCCCGCGGGCCCGGCCTCCCGTCGGACGCCCTGGACGCTCTGGACGCCTCGGACGCCTCAGACGTCGAGCTGGTCGGCGACCGCCCTCAGCAGGCCGGCGACCTTGGCTCCTGCGGCCTTGTCGGGGTAGCGGCCCCGCTCCAGCATCGGCGTGATGTTCTCCAGCACCGTCGTCAGGTCCTGCACGATCGAGGCCAGCTCGTCCGGCTTGCGCCGCTGCGCGGCGGCGACGGAGGGCGTGGGGTCGAGCACCACCACGGAAAGGGCCTGGTCACCGCGCTGGCCCGCGACCACACCGAATTCGACGCGCTGGCCGGGCTTGAGCGCGTCGACGCCGGCCGGGAGTACGGAGGAATGGACGAAGACGTCGGCGCCGTCGTCGCGCGAAAGAAAGCCGAAGCCTTTTTCCGAATTGAACCATTTGACCTTACCCGTGGGCACGTCTGTCCTCGTCCTCGTACTCGTCGATGCGCGGGAGAGCCGCGAAACGGCTCCTGATAGCGGTACAGCGGGTCCTCCGACCCGCCATGCCCCAGGCTAATGGCCCAGGGGCCGGACACAAGACGTCGCCGAATGGTTCCGCCGAGCTGGGAACTACCCTGACCGGGTGAGTACTACTCCTTCCGGCGCGGGCGACCGGCTCGTACAGGCCGGCGCGATCGTCTTCTTCATCGGCGCACTGGCCACTCTGGTCACCGTGGCCCCCCTCTTCCTGGGCACCGAACCGTTCCCGCCCATCGCCTACGCGGTGTGCATGCTGATGGGCCTGGGCTTCCTCATCGCGGGCGCGGGGGTGGTGCGGTCGGTGTGGAAGAACTCCCCGAAGCGCGCCGCGACCCAGTAGCGCGCGCTCACGCGGCGGCGAAGGCCCGCAGCCAGGCGGGGAACGCCGTGAGGTCCGGCAGGATCACGTCCGCGCCGGCCGCGCGCAGCTCCGCCTCGTCGCACGGGCCGGTGGTGACACCGACCGACAGGGCGTCCGCCGCGCGCGCTCCCCGGACGTCCCCCGTGTGGTCGCCGACGTAGATCCGCGCGCCGTGCTCCAGGAGTGCCTCCGCCTTGCCCTCGGCCCAGAGCCCGCCGATCAGCACGTCCGCGTCGATGCCGAGGTACGCGAGGTGCAGCTTGGCGTTCGGCTCGTACTTCGCGGTGACGACCATCGCCCGGCCGCCGAGCGCCTGGACGGCCTCGACGGCCTCCCTGGCGCCGGGCAGCGCGGTCGTCGGCGTGATCGCCGTGTCCGGGTAGAGCGCGCGGTACCGGTCGCACGCCCCGTCGACCGCGTCGGCCGGGAACCAGTTCCGCATCTCGTCCTCCAGCGGCGGGCCGAGCCGGCTGACGACGAGGTCGGTGTCGATGTACGCGCCCGTCTCGGCGGCCAGCTTCTCGTAGGCGGCCTTGATGCCGGGCCGGGAGTCGATGAGCGTCATGTCGAGGTCGAAACCGACCGTCAAGGTGTGTGAAGGCATGGATCCCATTGTGCCGACCGTCCGGCGCGGGTGACCGGCCCGTCTCTCCGGCCCCTGGTGCTGCCCCCACCGTCGGCCGGTGGGTCACCGGATGGGCTGCGGCACCGGTGCGCGCGATGGTGTGTCCCGGCGACCACATCGATCGAGGGGGCAGCAGTGAACCGACCCAGGAAACAGGGCATGACACGCCGCACGTTGGTGGCCGGCGCGGCGGCAGCAGGCGCGGGGCTGGTGGGAGGGGGCAAGGCCGTCGCCGGCACGCCTGGAGCGCGGCCTCATCGAGCTGCGGCGGGACATCCACCTAGCTATCCGCACTACCCGGACTTCTCCCCGGACGAGCGCGCCATCGGAGTCGGTGTGCGCGCGATGGCCGGCTGGCTCGCGGAGCGCACGCACCGGGCGGCGTGAGGGATAAGGGCTGAGGCCTGTGGGGCGCGGAGTCAGGTCCGCGCCCCACAGGCGGTTCGGGGCCTCCGGGCTCAGGTGCCGGAGGTCATGCGCAGCACCGCCAGCCGCGTCAGCTCGCGGCCCTGCGGTTCCGTGTCGAGGGCCCGGTGCAGGGCCAGTCCTTCGATCAGCGCGTCCAGCTGCCGTGCCGTGTCAGGGTCGAAGTGCTGCTCCAGCAGGCGGCGGCTGCGGTTCATCCACGCGTGCGTGAGCTCGCGGTACTCGTCACGCCGGGCCGCCAGCGTGTAGAGCTCCTGGGTGAGGACGAGATCACGGCGTGGTCCCTCGGAGAGCACGTGGATGAGGTCGATGACGGCGTCCCGAGCCTGGTCCGGGGTCTCGGCCCGGCCCAGGTACAGCTCGAAGACGGCCACGATGTGGTCGGCGAAGCGGGTGAAGGCCTCGCGCAACAGGTCGTCGATGCCACCGAAGTGATACGTCATCGATCCCAGCGGGACGTCGGCGCGGCCGGCGATCTTGCGGTGGGACACGCCGGCGACACCCTCCTCCGCGATGTGGTCGAGCGTGGCGGCGAGGATGCGCTCGCGCCGCTGGGGATCGGTGCGTCCGGTGGCCATGGGGACGGGTCCTGTCAGACGCTTCGGATGACGCGGGCGGGGTTGCCCACGGCGACGACGTCGGCGGGGATGTCCTTGGTCACCACGGCCCCCGCGCCGATCACCGAGTTGTCGCCGATGGTCACCCCGGGGCACACGATGACTCCGCCGCCGAGCCAGACGTTGTCACCGATGGTGATGGGCAGCGCGGCTTCCAGCTTGTTCCGACGGGGACCCGGCTCCACGGGGTGGGTCGGGGTGAGCAGCTGGACGTTGGGGCCGATCTGGCAGTCCTCACCGATGGTGATGCGCGCGACGTCCAGCGCGGTGAGGTGGTAGTTGACGAAGGTGCGGGCGCCGATGCTGATGTTGCTGCCGTAGTCGACGTACAGCGGCGGCCTCAGGTCGACGCCCTCGCCCACGGAGCCCAACAGCTCGGCCAGGAGCGCCCGGGCCGCGTCGGCGTCCTCGGTGCAGGCGGCCTGGAAACGGGCCGCGAGGCGCATCGCGCGCTGCTGTCGGGCCGCAATCTCCGGATCGTCGGCGACGTAGAGGTCGCCCGCGAGCATGCGTTCGAGGTTGGTGCGCGGATCGTTGGCGAAGTAGTCCGTCGGCATGCGTACGAGCCTACCCCCTCGGGATGTACGAACGTACACTCTGGGTCCCGAGTCTTCCGTCACCCCGGTCCCGGTCCGTCCGTCGCCCCTGCCCCGGACCGTCGTCGCCCCGTCCTCGCGCCGCCTGTCAGCCCGTCAGCCTGCGGGCCCGCCACACGAGATACAGCGCCGACGCCACCGCCGCCACCCGCACCACCACGGGCCAGACGTCGGTCATCGCGTCGCCCATCGCATCCGCCGCGAGGGGTGCGCCCCAGCGCCCGTCCATGCGCCCCCACAGCCAGACGAAGGCCCCCGCGACGACCACGCCCGGCAGGCCCATCGCGACCCACTTGGCCTCCGCGCGCGAGAACTTGCGCGAGCTGTACGCCAGCAGCCAGCCGCCCGCGAGCGCCAGCCACTGGCCGGACACCGCACCGGCCACGAGCAGCGCGGCCGCCAGCAGCAGCAGCGGGTTCGAGAGCCGGGGCCGCGCGGCCGCCCCGTCGCCCCCGGCGGCCCGCCCGGGACGGCGGGGCAGCCGCGGCTTCCACCGGGGACGGGTCGCGGGCGGTACGGCGTCCGCCTCGCCCTCTCCCGTGCCGGGCTCCTCCGGCTCCTCCGCCTCCACCGCGGGGCGCGGCGCCGGGGCCTTCGGCTCCATCCCGAACAGCTCCGGGCTCAGCAGCCCACCCGTGAAGCCCGGCACGGACGTGCCGACGCCCATCGCGCCGGGCCCGCCCGGGCCGCCTTGCCCGCCCTGTACGTCTTCGCCGAAGGGCCCCGGCTCGACACGCCACCACTCGGTCTCGTCCCCGGACGGGGCGGCCTGCCCCAGGCCCGCCATGTGCGGTGCGGAGGCCGCCGGCCAGTCCGGGGCCGGCTCCGGCACCTCGGCCTTCCTCGGCTCGGCCTTCCGCAGCACGGTCTTCGCCGGGCGGGCCTCCTTCGACTCGGCGTCGCCCGGCTCCTCGGCCCGCTTCGGCTCCTCGGCCCCCTGCGACGCGCCCTTGCGCGAAACGTCTTTGCGGAGCAGCCCCCGCCGCGCCCGGGGCACCCCGCGCGCGCCCACGTCCCCCGTGGGCGTGTCCGCCCGGGGCGAGGGCAGCGGCACCGCGCCGTCGCCCGACTCCGCCGCAGCGGCCACCAGTTCACCCGGTGCGCCGAGCCTGCCGAGGATGCGCCGGACCACCGCCGGAGAGTCCGAGTCGTCCGTGCCGCGCTGCCGGTCGATCTCGCCCCGCACCGTCGCGACGAGTCTCATCCGGTCGCCCGAGGACAGCTGTTGTTGCTGCGCCAGGTCACCGACCCGGCTGAGATAGTCGTAGACCAGCTTGTCGCTCTCGATGCCCACGCGACGTTCTCCCTCCACCCGCCCTGCCCCGACGGTAGCGTTCCAGGGGCTACCGTGGGACGGATGGGGACGACCACACCACCGCGCACGCTCGCCGAAGCCCTGCGCGCCCGGGGCGACGAATCGCTGGCAGGGCTGCTGCGTGCCCGCCCCGACCTGCTCAGCCCCGTGCCGAACGACATCACCCAGCTGGCGACGCGGGCCGGCACGCGGGCCTCCGTCGTCCGAGCGCTGGAGCACCTCGACCGTTTCGCCCTGCAGACCGCGGAGGCGCTGGCGGTGGCGCCGGACCCGGCCCCGTACGACACGCTGCTCGCACTCCTCACCGGTGACGGCCAGGACGACGGCCACGGCCGCGACGACGCGGGCGCGGCGATCACCGCCGCGCTGCCCGCCGCGCTCGCGACCCTGCGCGAACAGGCCCTGGTCTGGGGCGAGGACACCCGGCTGCACCTCGTGCGCACCGCGCGCGAGCTGCTCGCGCCGTCGCCGCAGCACCCCTCCCCCACGGGCCTGGGCCCGACCGTCGCCGAGGCCACCGCCGGGATGTCACCGGGCCGGCTGCAGGAGATCCTGGCCGCCGCCGGACTTCCGGCCACCCACGACCCGGTGTCCGCCGTGGCCGCGCTGGCCGGACTGTTCACGGACCGCACCAGGATGGCGGAGCTGCTGGACACCGCCCCGGTCGAGGCGCTGTCCGTGCTCGACCGGCTGGTCTGGGGGCCGCCGTACGGGGAGGTCACCCCGAATCCCGCCCCACCCGTGCAGTGGCTGCGTGACCGCGGGCTGCTGCTGCCCGTGTCGACGCGCACCGTCGTCCTGCCGCGCGAGGCCGCGCTGCACCTGCGGGCCGGCCGCGCCCACCGTGTGCCCGAGCCCCTGCCGCCGGCGCTGGTGACGGCCGCCGAGCGCGATCCCCAGGCTGTGGACAGAGCCGCGGCGGGCCAGGGCTTCATGGCCCTGTCCACCGTCGAGGAGCTGATGAAGCGGTGGAACAACGGCGGCCCGGCCATCCTCCGTGCGGGCGGGCTGAGCGTGCGCGAGCTGAAGCGTGCCGCCGGGGCGCTCGACGTCACGGAGCCCGTGGCCGCCTTCTGGATCGAGCTCGCCTACGCGGCCGGCCTGCTGGCCTCCGACGGCGAGACCGACGAGCGGTACGCCCCGACACCGGCCTCCGACGAATGGCTGGACCTGCCCGCCCAGGACCGCTGGACGCACCTCGCCACCGCCTGGCTCGCCGCCACCCGCACCGCCGGCCTCATCGGCGGCCAGGACTCCAAGGGCCGGGCCCTGTCCGCGCTCGGCCCCGACCTGGACCGCTCGGCGGCGCCCGAGGTACGCCACCGGGTCCTGACCCTGTTCGCCTCGCTCCCGCCGGGCACCGCACCCGATCCGCAGTCCCTGCTCGCCCGGCTCCGCTGGGAACGCCCGCTGCGCACCACGGGGCCGGGTGGACCCGCGCCGGGCGACGCCTCCGACCTCCGCTCCCGTATCGCCCTGTGGACGGTCAACGAGGCGGAGCTGCTCGGGATCACCGGACGCGGGGCCCTCTCCTCGCAGGCCCGGGCGCTGCTCGACGAGGGCCCCGACGAGGCCGCCGACCGCCTCGCCCCGCTGATCCCCGAGGCCCTGGACCACGTGCTGCTCCAGGCCGACCTGACTGCGGTCGCCCCCGGCCCGCTGGAACGCCCGCTCGCCGAGATGCTGTCGGTGCTCGCCGACGTCGAGTCCAAGGGCGGCGCGACGGTCTACCGCTTCACCCCCGGTTCCGTACGCCGCGCGCTCGACGCCGGGCAGGCGGCGACCGACCTGCACGCCTTCCTGGCCACCCACAGCCGTACGCCGGTGCCGCAGCCGCTGAGCTACCTCATCGACGACGTGGCGCGCCGCCACGGCCATCTGCGGATCGGCGCCGCGTCGGCGTACGTACGCTGCGACGACGAGGCCGTGCTCAACGAGATCCTGGCGGACAAGCGTTCCGCCCCCCTGCGGCTGCGCCGGCTGGCGCCGACCGTCCTGGCCGCACAGGCCGACCCGGGGTCACTGCTCGACGAGCTGCGCGAGATGGGGTACGCGCCGGCCGCCGAATCCGCCGAGGGCGACGTCCTGATCACCCGCGCGGGCGCCCGCCGCACTCCGCCGCGTACCCCGCCCGTGCCCGTCCCGGAGGGGCCGCCGGTCCCGGACTCCACGCTGCTGACCGCGGCGGTCCGGGCCGTCCGGGCCGGTGACACGGCAGCGCGCGCCGTCCACAAGGACGCCGCGGAGACGGCTGCGGCGGGTTCCCTCCCCCGCACGACGTCCGCCGAGACCCTGGCGACGGTGCAGGCCGCCGCGATGACCGGCTCGGCGGTCTGGATCGGCTACGTCAACGCGGACGGCGCGGCCAGCCAGCGGGTCATCGCCCCGGTCAAGGTCGAGGGCGGCTTCGTGACGGCGTTCGACCACACGGCCGACGAGATCAGGACGTATCCGCTGCACCGGATCACGGGCGTCGCGGAGCTCGCCGACGAGCAGTCGACCTGACCCGCCGGGCACTCAGGAGACCGGCAGCCCGCCGGCCCTCCCGGCCTCGCGGAGCACGTCGACCAGCATGGGCATGGTGAGCCTCCCGGTGAACGTGTTGCGTTGGCTCGGGTGGTAACTGCCCAGCAGACGCAGCTCCTGCCGGTGTTCCGTGGCCGGCAGCACGACGTGGGCGCCGTGGCCGAACGCGGGGCGCGGGCGCGGCAGCCGCCAGCCCGCCTCGACGAGCACCGGCAGCAGCGCCTGCCAGCCGAAGCCGCCGAGTACCACCACCGCACGCAACCCGGGGCTCAGCAGGTCGAGTTCGGAGGCCAGCCAGGGGCGGCATGCGTCCCGTTCCGCGGGGGTGGGCCTGTTGGCCGGGGGTGCGCAGTGCACGGGCGAGGTGAGCCGTACGCCGTGCAGGGTGAGCCCGTCCCCGGCGTGTGCCGAGGTGGGCCGAGAGGCCAGGCCCACCGTGTGCAGGGCGCTGAAGAGGAAGTCGCCCGCCGCGTCGCCGGTGAACATCCGGCCGGTCCTGTTCCCGCCGTGCGCGGCCGGAGCGAGTCCGACCACCGCCACCGTCGCGTCCGGCGGCCCGAAGCCGGCAACCGGCCGCCCCCAGTACTCCCAGCCCCTGAAGGCCGCGCGCTTGACCTCGGCGACCTCCTCCCGCCAGGCCACCAGCCGGGGACAGGCCCGGCACTCCGTGACGAGCGCGTCCAGCTCGGCGAGCCCGGCGCACCGCGGCGCGTGGTGCGCCGGGTATCCCGGGTCCTCGGCTCCCGGCGCGGGACCTGCCGCATCCGTCGCATCCATGCCGCCACGCTACGGCCCGGCCTGGGCCAGCACGCCGGGCGCCACCGCGCGGGGGCCCGGTGTGCCGTGGCCGGGCGTGCCGGTCGACGTCAGGCCGATCCCGATCAGCACCATGCGCAGCGCACGCTCCGAGGCGTCGGCGAGGAACTCAGCGCCCCGGTCGAGCGCCTCCGCCAGGCCCACCGGCGCGGGCAGGATGCCGCTGTACGCGTCGACGCCCGACTCCCGCACCTGCTGGGCCCCTTCGCCGATCGTCCCGGCCAGGGCGAGCACCGGGCGGCCGAAGAGCTTGGCCCGGCGCGCCACCTCGGCGGGCACCTTGCCGCGCGGGGTCTGCAGGTCCAGGGCGCCCTCGGCGGTGATCACGAGGTCGGCGCGGGCCAGCCGCGCGTCCAGGTCGAGGTGGTCGAGCAGCACCTCGAAGCGCGGGAGCAGCCGCGCGCCGAGCGCGGCGAGACCCGCGCCGAGCCCGCCCGAGGCACCGGTGCCGGGCCCGTGGCGCAGGGAGTCCGTCGGGGCCGTGTCCGGCGCGCCGCACAGGCGGGGGCGTACGTCACGGGCGAGCACGCCCGCCCAGTGGTCGAGGGCCTCGGACAGCTCCTCGACCTGGCGCGCGGTCGCCCCCTTCTGCGGGCCGAAGACCCGGGCCACTCCCTGCGGCCCGCACAGCACGTTGTACGGATTGCAGGCGACGAGCATCTCCGCCTCGGAGAGCCGGGGGTCGAGGCCCGAGGCGTCGATGCGGGAGAGACGGCGCAAGGATCCTCCGCCCGGGGGGAGTTCACGTCCGTCGGCGTCGAGAAGCCGGGCCCCCAGCGCCTGGAGCGCGCCCGCGCCGCCGTCGGACGTCCCCGAGTCCCCGCAGCCGACGAGGATGCGGTGCGCCCCGGCGTCCAGGGCTCCACGGATGAGCTCGCCGACTCCGTACGTCGTCGTGGCGACCGGGTCACGGCGGTCCGTGGGCACCAGACCGAGCCCCGCCACCGCGGCCATCTCCACCACGGCGGTGCGGGGCCCGTGGGTGGAGCCGCCGAGCAGGGCGAAGTGCGTGGCGACCGGCTCGCCGACCGGTCCCGTCGCCGTACGGTGCACCAGCCGGCCCCCGGTGGCGGCGGCCAGCGCCTGTGCGGTGCCCTCGCCCCCGTCGACGAGCGGGATGAGGTCGATCTCGGCGTCGGGGACCACACGCAGCAGCCCCTCCGCGATGGCCTGCGCGGCCTCCTGCGCGGACAGGGACTCCTTGAAACCGCTGGGTGCGACGGCGAAACGGTAGGTAGCGGGCATGACTGCTCCTGAGATGGCAGGTGAAGGATGAAGTGGAGGGGGGCGGTCGCTCCGTCAGGGCGCGACGCCGAGCAGCGGCCAGACGCCGAGCGCGAAGAGCAGGACGACCGCCGCGCTCAGCGGTGCCAGCACCGCGGACAGGCGCAGCAGGTCCCGTGGGGTGTACGTCGGGACGTCCGGGATGTCGGCGAAGAGGGCCACCGGCTTGGCGGAGGCGGGCAGGGTGTGACAGAACCCCGCGGCGGCGGTGGAGGCCAGGGCGGCGGCCACCGGGTTGATCCCGAGCCCCGCTGCCGCCGCCACGACCAGCGGCACGAGCACGCTGGAGCGGGCGGAGCGCGACTGGAGCACCAGATGAGCGGCGGTGCTGAGGACGACGACCACCGCCAGGAAGGCCCAGGTGGGCACCCCGGTGCCGGTGGGCAGCCCCGAGACGAGCCACTCCGCGGCCCCCGACTGCGAGAGCGCGGCACCCATCGCCATCGTGGCCGCCATGAACAGCAGCAGCGACCAGGGCACCGTCGACAGGGCGTCCTTCAGCCGGACCGTGCCCAGGGCCGGTGACGCGGCGACGACCGCGCCGATCAGCGCCACCAGGGCCGGGGGCACCCCGTGCAGGGGCTCGCTGCACCACAGCAGCACCACCGTGCCCAGCAGCATCGCGCACCGCGCCTCGCCCGCCTCCAGCGGACCGGTCACCGGCTTGTCGCTGTGCTCCTGGATCTCCTCCACGGTGATGCGGACAGGTCCTTGCCGGTCCTCCCGCCGTGTCGTGGTGAGCAGCACGAGCTCCGCCGCGAGGTGGGAGGCGACCACGGCCAGCGGCAGCCCCAGCAGGAGCCACTGGGTGAAGCCGATGCGCTCTCCGGTGACCTCCCAGAGCACGGACACCGTGATCAGGTGCGCGCCGGCCCCGATGAGCGTGGCCACCGCCGACAGGAGGATGACGGTGGGGAAGAGCAGCGCCAGCATGACGACCAGCCGCTTACGGTCGGACAGCGCCTTGGCCAGGGCCAGGAAGACGGGCAGGGCGAGCGCCGCCCGCCCCGAGGTCGCCGGCACGGCGAACGCGGTCAGCACCAGGGCCGTGGTCGTCAGGTGCACCAGCTGCCGCACGGTGCGGGCCCCGCCGACCAGGAAGGCCGCCGCCCGGCCCGCGAGCCCGCTGCGCGACACCGCGGCGGCGATCACGAAGGCGCAGATCAGCAGCCAGACGGTGGAGTCGCCGAGGGTCGCGAACAGGGTGTCGCTGCTGATCACTCCCGCGGCGGCGAGCACGAGACCCGCGCCGAGCGCGATGTACGTGTCGTCCACCGCGGTCCCGATCCAGGCGCAGGTGGCGACGGCGAACACGACCAGGGTGATCCGACCGTCCACGTCGAGGCCCCGCACGACTCCGGGCACGAGCAGCACCACGCACACGATCGACGCGGCGCACGCCGTCACCGTCTGCCGGATGGTCAGGTTCACCTGGGCTCCTCCACGGGGTGTGTCAGGGCCGGTTCCGGCCTGTGTCACCCAGTCTGCGAAGCCGCGGTGAGCCCCTCATGAGCCGTCCATGAAGGAAAGTTCATGCGCGCGGGGCCCGCGCTCACCGCATCCGGTACCCCATGCCCCGTACGGTCTCCAGCCGCTCGGCGCCGAGCTTCTTGCGCAGCGCGCGGACATAGACGTCCACGATGTTGGAGCCGGGGTCGAAGTCGTAGCCCCACACGTGCGACAGGATCTGCTCGCGTGACAGCACCTGGTCGGTGTGGCGCAGGAAGAGTTCGAGCAGGACGAACTCCCGTGCCGTCAGGTCCACGGTGCGTTCGTCGGCCCTGGCCCGCCGGGTGCGCAGGTCGAGGGTGAGGTCCCCGCTGCGCAGTACGGTCACCTCCGGGACCCGGGCCGCGGTGCGCAGCCGGAGCCGTACGCGCGCCAGCAGCTCCTCGAAGCGGAACGGCTTGGTCATCCAGTCGTCCGCGCCGCCCTCCAGGCCGGCGACCGTGTCCCGCACCGAGTCCCGCGCGGTCAGCACGATCACCGGGGTCGTGACCTGGGCCTCGCGTACCTCCCGCAGCACCGAGAAGCCGTCGAGGTCCGGCAGGCCGATGTCCAGGACGATCAGGTCGAAGCCGCCCGTGCACGCGTAGTCGACGGCCGTACGCCCGTCGCCGGCGACCGTCGTGGTGAAGCCGTTGGCCCGCAGGCCCTTCTCGACGAAGGCGGCGATCCGCTCCTCGTCCTCGACGACGAGAATCCTGCTCACAGTCCGAAAGCCTCCACATCAGGTTCCGCGTCGGGTTCGGCGACGGGCGAGCAGGGCAGCAGCAGGACGAAGGTCGCCCCGCCGCCGGGGGTGGCACGCAGGTCGACGCGACCCCGGTGGCCTTCCGCGATGGCCTTGACGATCGAAAGCCCCAGCCCCGCACCGCTGCCGCGCGAGCCGCGCCGGGCGGCTCCGCGGCGGAACCGCTGGAAGATCACCTCGGCGTCCTGCGGCCGTACTCCTGAGCCGCTGTCCGCGACGTACAGCTCCACCTCGCCGGTCTCCGTCAGCCGCGAACCGATGCGGATCTCCGCGCCGGGAGCCGTGTGCTGGACGGCGTTCTGCGCGAGCTGCACCATCGCCTGGGTGATCCGCTGCGGGTCGAGCACCGCCCAGCCGTCGGCTCCGCCGTCCAGCTTCCAGTCGCGGCGCCCCAGCGCCCGTACCTTCACGTAGACGTCCGCGGTCAGCTCGGCGAGCTGCACCGGTTCGGGATGGGTGAAGTCGGAGCGTTCGGCCTTGGCGAGCAGCAGCAGGTCCTCGACGATCCGGCTCATCCGGTCGAGCTCGTCGGTGACCAGCCGCACGGTCTCCTCGCGCTCGGCCGGGTCGTCGCCCATCAGCTCCAGATGGCCGCGCACGATGGTGATCGGGGTGCGCAGCTCGTGCCCGGCGTCGTCGATGAACTGCCGCTGGGTCCCGAAGGCACGCTCCAGCCGGTCCAGCATCGCGTTGAACGTCTCGGCGAGCGCCGAGATGTCGTCCCGCCCGTGGACGGGGATACGGCGGGTGAGGTCCTGTTCAGTGAGCTGCGCGGCGGTGGTGCGTACGAGCCGGACGGGCGCGAGTATCCGCCCGGCGACGACCCAGGCGATGCCGGTGGTCATCAGCAGGGCCACACCCGAGATGGCGAGCAGGACGCGGAAGACTCCGTTCACCACGGCCCGTTCGCCGTCCGCGTGGAAGGCGACCACGAAGGTCCCCTGCGCGGTCCCGCCGCCACTGCCGACGTCGACCTTCGCCCAGCGGATGTCGCCGTCGGGCCGCTGCAGGGTTCCCGTGCTCTCCGACGACCCGGTGATCGTCCTCAGCGCGCCGCGGTCCTTGTGGAGGGGCAGAGCGGTGGCTATCTCCCGGTTCTGCCGGAGCGTCGAGGGCCCGGCTCCCTCGGTGACGACGGCGAGCAGCTCCTCACCGGTGTCGGCGTACTGCCGCTGGAGATGCACCTCCAGCAGCCGCCGGGGCCCGTCGAAGGGGGCGCCGGTGTCGGGGTCCTTGCCGTGCTCGACGAAGTTCGCGAACTCCTGGGTCTCCTGGGCGAGCAGCGTGTTGATCCGGTGGTCCAGGTCGCCCAGCAGGATGGAGCGCGTGGTGGTCGCGACCGCGGCGAGCGCCACGGTCATCACCACCAGCAGCCAGAGCAGGATGCGGACCCGGGCCGATATCCGGTGCCGGGCCGCGGACGGCTCATCCGTCGTCGTTGCCGTCGTCGTCGGCACCGGCGGTTCCGTCGTCATCGGTGTCGTCGGCGTCATCGTCGTCCGTGTCGGTGGCGGGTGGCTGCGGGACGACGACGTCGCTCGGCGGCGCCGTCGGGTCGGTGCTGCCCGGGCTCGGGTCGGTGCTGCCGTCCGGCCCCGGACCGGCGGTGCTGCCGGGATCCGGGCTGCCCGACGGCGAGCCGCGGTCCAGGTCGACCCGGGCGGGTACCTCCGGCCGGGCGGGGCTGTCTGCCAGCGCGTAGCTGGTCGCGGCGATGCCCAGCGGGATCGCGACGACGGCTGCGAGGGTGGCGATACGGTGCGAGAAGGCCATACGCGGAGCCTGCCGCTCCCGACCGGCGGCCCGCATGAAGCCAAGATGAGGAAACCTTCATCTTGGCTTCCGGCGGTCCCGGGCGGTGCGTCTGGTCCATGGCCTCAACGTAGCCGCCCGGTCGCCGCCCCGATGCGGCACACTGGACGTTTGGCCGTTCGCACCCGGGCGGCCACCCCCCGCAGGAAAGGGCCGACGCGCGTGACCGGACCCCTCATCGTCCAGAGCGACAAGACGCTGCTCCTCGAAGTCGACCACGAACTGGCCGAGGCCTGCCGTCGGGTCATCGCGCCCTTCGCCGAGCTGGAACGTGCCCCCGAGCACATCCACACCTACCGCGTGACCCCGCTCGGTCTGTGGAACGCCCGCGCCGCGGGGCACGACGCCGAGCAGGTCGTCGACGCGCTCGTGGAGTACTCGCGCTACCCCGTGCCGCACGCGCTCCTCGTCGACATCGCCGAGACGATGGCGCGGTACGGCCGTCTCACCCTGTCCAAGCACCCGGTCCACGGGCTGGTGCTGACGTCCAACGACCGGCCGGTGCTGGAGGAGATCCTCCGCTCCAAGAAGGTCCAGCCGCTGGTCGGGGCGCGTCTCGACCCGGACACCGTGGCGGTGCACCCCTCCGAGCGCGGGCAGATCAAGCAGACGCTGCTGAAGCTGGGCTGGCCCGCCGAGGACCTCGCCGGGTACGTCGACGGCGAGGCGCACCCCATCGAGCTCGACCAGGACGGCTGGGCGCTGCGCCCGTACCAGAAGCAGGCCGTGGAGGGCTTCTGGCACGGCGGCTCGGGCGTCGTCGTCCTCCCCTGCGGGGCGGGCAAGACGCTGGTCGGCGCCGGGGCCATGGCCGAGGCCAAGGCGACCACGCTGATCCTGGTCACCAACACCGTGTCCGCCCGGCAGTGGAAGCACGAGCTGGTGAAGCGGACCTCGCTGACCGAGGAGGAGATCGGCGAGTACAGCGGTACGCGCAAGGAGATCCGGCCGGTCACCATCGCCACGTACCAGGTGCTGACGACCCGCCGTAAGGGGATCTACCCGCACCTGGAGCTGTTCGACTCCCGTGACTGGGGCCTGGTGATCTACGACGAGGTGCACCTGCTGCCCGCGCCCGTCTTCAAGTTCACCGCCGATCTCCAGGCCCGTCGGCGCCTGGGGCTCACCGCGACGCTGGTGCGCGAGGACGGCCGCGAGTCGGACGTCTTCTCGCTCATCGGGCCCAAGCGGTTCGACGCACCGTGGAAGGAGATCGAGGCGCAGGGCTACATCGCGCCCGCCGACTGCGTCGAGGTCCGCGTGAACCTCACGGACTCGGAGCGCCTGGCGTACGCGACGGCCGAGGCCGAGGAGAAGTACCGCTTCTGCGCGACGACCGCGACGAAGCGGAAGGTCACCGAGGCGCTCGTACGCAAGCACCAGGGCGAGCAGACCCTCGTCATCGGTCAGTACATCGACCAGCTCGACGAGCTCGGTGAGCACCTGGACGCCCCGGTGATCAAGGGCGAGACGAGCAACGCGCAGCGCGAGAAGCTGTTCGAGGCGTTCCGGCAGGGCGAGATCAGCGTGCTGGTCGTGTCGAAGGTCGCGAACTTCTCGATCGACCTGCCGGAGGCGACGGTCGCCATCCAGGTGTCCGGGACGTTCGGTTCGCGCCAGGAGGAGGCGCAGCGGCTCGGCCGGGTGCTGCGGCCGAAGGCGGACGGGCACGAGGCCCGGTTCTACTCGGTGGTCGCCCGCGACACGATCGACCAGGACTTCGCTGCGCACCGCCAGCGGTTCCTGGCCGAGCAGGGGTACGCCTACCGGATCGTCGACGCGGACGAGTTGCTGACGGAGAGCTGAGAGCCGGTCCGGGGTTCAGCGGTGGCGGCGGACGACGCCCGCCTCCTCCGCGTACTCCCCGAGGACGGCCACACCGAACGCGGTGCGTGCGAAGACGGAGACGGCGCGCACCGCGTCTCCCATGCGGTGGCTGTGTGGCTGACCGGTCGCCGCGGTCGCGCCGTGCGCGGGCCCGGTCCTGCGTGGGTTCCGATAAAGGGTGCTCATGCATTCCATGGTGCTCCGGCCACCCGCGCCCAGGCATCGGCCCGCGGCCTGACCTCACCGGCGGCGCCGTAGGCCGGAAGTCGCATGCCGTCCCCTACGGGAGTGACCCGGGGGGCTGTCCCGGGCGGGGCTGTCGGCCTCCGGTGAGCCGGAGCAGCAGGACGGGCCCCCGGGCCGGCAGCCGGCCCCGGACAGCCGGGGGCCGCGATCTATCCGTTCGCTCCCAGGGGCGGCGCTCGGTACACTCGCCGGTCTGCCCGCCTCCCGCACCGTGGTACCGGCCCGCCCCTCTGAGCGGCCGGCAGCCGGGGGAGCGCCGCCGACCGGACGGAAACCGGCCGACATCAGCCGCACGCGCCCACCCGCGTGCGGATCTCTGTGTGTGAACGTCCCCGAGCGGGCCGGGCGGTGAGCCCTGCCCGCCGTCCTGCGTCGAAGAGCCGTCGAGACGCGTCGAAGAGCCGGAGGCAACACCGTGCCCGCGCACGAAGAGTCACGAAACCCACTGGTCAGGGAGCAGGCGCACCTGGCCGCGTCCCGTGCCGCGCTGCGCGCCATGCGAGAGGACGTGCAGGCACTCGACATCCGTGATGTCACCGCGAACTGGGTCAACGCCGCGGTCCTGCAGGCCCAGATCGACGACCGCATCAAGGCACTCGCGGACCTCTCCCACACCCCGCTGTTCTTCGGCCGCCTCGACTACCTGCACGTCGTCGGCGCCGAGAAGGCGGAGGGCTCCGAGGGGGAGCAGTTCTACATCGGGCGCCGCCATGTGCACGACGCCCACGGCGACCCCATGGTCATCGACTGGCGCGCGCCGGTCTCGCAGCCCTTCTACCAGGCCTCCAGGAACAAGCCGCTGGACGTCGACCGCCGCCGCCGCTTCGGCTACACCGGGGGCGAGCTCACCGCGTACGAGGACGAGCGCCTCACCGACCCGACGGAGACCGAGCAGACCAGCAAGCTCCTCCAGGCGGAGATCGAGCGGCCCCGAGTGGGTCCGATGCGCGACATCGTGGCGACGATCCAGCCGGAGCAGGACGAGATCGTCCGGAGCGACCTCGGCGGGACGGTCTGCGTCCAGGGGGGTCCGGGCACCGGGAAGACGGCCGTCGGCCTGCACCGTGTCGCCTACCTCCTGTACGCGCACCGTGAGCGCCTCGCCCGCACCGGCACCCTCGTCGTCGGCCCGAACCGGTCGTTCCTGCACTACATCGAGCAGGTGCTGCCGGCCCTGGGCGAGCTGGAGGTGCAACAGGCCACCGTCGAGGACCTGGTGGCGGCACGCGTCGAGGTGCGCGGCACGGACGAGTCCGCCGCCGCGGTGATCAAGGGCGACGCCAGGATGGCCGAGGTGCTGCGGCGTGCGATCCGCTCGCACGTGACGCCCCCGACGGAGCCGGTGGTCGTGGTGCGCGGCTCCCGCCGCTGGCGGGTCCCGGCGTACGAGGTCGAGGAGATGACAGCCGAGCTGCTGGCCCGCGACATGCGGTACGGGGCGGCCCACGAGGCCCTTCCGCAGCGCATCGCGCACGCCGTCCTCGTCCGGATGGAGGAGGCCGGCGAGGCGCCGGACGACCGGGTGCAGAACGCGGTGGCGCGCACTCCGGCGGTGAAGGCGGCCGTGAAGGCGATCTGGCCGGCGGTGGACCCGTCGAAGCTGGTGCTGCGCCTCCTGACCGACGCGGATTTCCTGGCCGCGCACGCGCAGGGCGTCCTCACCGGCGACGAGCAGAAGCGGATCCTCATGGCGAAGCCCGCCCGCAGTGTGAAGTCGGCGAGGTGGACGGCGGCGGACGCGGTCCTGATCGACGAGGCCGCCGACCTGGTCGCCCGGACGCACTCGCTGGGCCACGTCGTCATCGACGAGGCCCAGGACCTGTCCCCGATGCAGTACCGCGCGGTGGGCCGCCGCTGCTCGACCGGCTCGGCGACGGTGCTCGGCGACCTGGCGCAGGGGACGACGCCGTGGTCGACGCAGAGCTGGGAACAGGCGCTGTTCCACCTGGGCAAGGCGGATGCCGTGGTGGAGGAACTGACGGCCGGCTTCCGAGTGCCGCGCGAAGTGATCGCGTACGCCTCGCGTCTGCTCCCCGCGATCTCTCCGGGCCTGGCCCCGGTGGAGTCGGTGCGTGAGACGCCCGGCTCCCTCTCGGTACGTGGGGTGGCTGCGGAGGAGCTGGAGGCGGCGGTGGTCGCGGCGTGCGAGGAGTCGCTGCGTCACGAGGGCTCGATCGGTCTGATCGCCGCCGACGCCCGTGTCCCGTCCCTGTCGGCCGCCCTCGCGGCGGCCGGACACAGCTGCCTCTCCCCCGGCGAGGAGACGACGGCGGAATCCCGGCTGACCCTGGTCCCGGCCTCGCTGGCCAAGGGCCTGGAGTACGACTACGTCGTCCTGGACGAACCGGCGGCCGTGGTCGACGGCGAACCCGACGAACGCACGGGCCTGCGCCGCCTGTACGTGGCCCTGACCCGCGCGGTCTCGGGCCTCACGGTCCTCCACGCGGCCCCGCTGCCGGAGCGGCTCGGCCAAGGGCCGAGCGCGGCATAGGTGGGGAGGTTGCACCTTCCGTAGCGGCATGTGGTCCGGTGGACCCACGTCCCGATCTTGAGGAAAGGTCCGTGCTCATGCATTCGTCCTTCATGCCACCCCGCCAGGTCAAGATCGGTGACGCGGCGGCCTTCGCCGGCACCACGCCACGGGCGATCCGCCATTACCACGAGATCGGCCTGCTCCCCGAGCCCGAGCGCGGCGGCGATGACCGCCGCCGCTACGGGTACGAGGACATGATCCGCCTGCTGTGGATCCGCAAGATGGCCGACGCCGGGATCGCCCTGGACGACATCCGTGACGCCTTGACCACCGGCACGGCTTCCGCCGGTGCGGACGGCGGAGACGGTATCGCGGGCCTCCTGGAACGGCTGGAGGAAACCCTCGCCGAGCAGGAGGCGGAATCGCGGCGGCAGCGGACCGCCGTGCAGCGGATGCGTACCGAAGGCAGCCGGATGGGCCTGCTCTCCGACTTCGTCACCGATCGCCTCAAGAGCCTGCCCGAGGGCTCCCTGCGCCAGGCGGACCTGGACATCCTGCTGGTCACCGAGCGGATCTTCGGCCCGCTCGGCGCGGCCGTCCAGGCCACCCGCTTCATCGCCCTGGCCACACATCCGACTCTGCGTGAGGCATCCGACCGCGTCGATGAGGCCGAGGAGGCACTCGACGACAGCGTCGCCGTCGATGATCCACGGGTGGCCCGGGTGGCCGCCGAACGGCGCGCCTTCGAGAGCGCCCTGCACGCCGTCATCGAGGAGTCCGGCCTGGAGGAGGAGGACGACGCCCTCTTCGACGCCTGGGACATCTTGCACCCCGTCTCCGACGATGAGGACGAGGCCGGCCGCGGCTCCGGCAGGCGGGAGGCCGGCTCCATGAGCGCGTTCGAAGCCACCGGCAAGATGCCCTACGACTTCTCCCCGGCCCGCCTGCGCTGCATGGAACTGGCCGAAGGACTCTCCGCCGAAGACTCACCGGCTACCTGACCCTGCCGAGGCGGACGACGGACAGGACCAGACAGGTCAGGTCAGGTCAGGTCAGGTCAGGTCACGACACCGCGGTGATCACCGTGACGGTGGTGACCGCCACCATCGCCGCCTGCATGGTGCGGATCGCCGCGCGGACGTCGTCGCCCGCCCACCGGCCCTCCGCGATCTTCTTCATGCGCGGCTTCACCTCCCGCACCGGCACCTCGGGGAAAGCAAGGCGGTGCAGCTCGGCGGCGTGGATCAGGGCGACGAGGCCGGCCAGGCCGTGAGCAGTTCCCGGTCACCCGCGCAAGAAGTTGAGGCAGTCACTGCACGGGGCGTTTACAGACCATCCGGCGCGCGCTACGTTTTTGGGAGCGCTCCCACGAGCCCTTCTCCCCCCACCCGCACCACACGACGACAGGTCGGTCGCCGGACACGGGACGGTCCGGCACCGCCATCTCCGGCGCTCGGCGCTCCACGCGCGCGGGCGGGGTCGCCAGGGTCATCTGCCCCATCAGAGAATCCCGAAGGAGATCAACCTCATGGCCATGCGAAACACCGCTCGGCGAACGGCGCGGTTACGCGCCCCCCGCACACTGAGCTTCCTGGGAGCCGGCCTCCTGACCCTCACCCTGGCCGGCCTGTCCAGCCCCGCGTCCGCCCACGGTGTCGCCATGGAGCCGGGCTCTCGCAGCTACCTCTGCTACAAGGACATGATCGCGAGCGGGAACCAGACCCCGTCCAACCCGGCCTGTGCCGCCGCGGTCGCGCAGACCGGCACCACACCGCTGTACAACTGGTTCGGGGTCCTGGACTCCAACGGCGGCGGACGGACCAAGGGGTACATCCCCGACGGCGAGCTCTGCAGCGGGGGCCACAACGGCCCGTACAACTTCTCCTCGTACAACGCGGCCCGCACCGACTGGCCGACGACGCACCTCACCGCGGGCTCCACCACCCAGGTGAAGTACAGCAACTGGGCTGCCCATCCGGGCAAGTTCGACGTCTACATCACCAAGGACGGCTGGTCACCGAACCAGCCCCTGGCCTGGGACGACCTGACGCTCACCCAGACCGTGAGCAATCCGCCGCAGGCGGGTGGCGCGGGCTCGGACGGGGGCAACTACTACTGGAACCTCCAGCTCCCGCAGGGCAAGACCGGCAAGCACATGCTCTTCATCCACTGGATCCGCTCGGACAGCCAGGAGAACTTCTACTCCTGCTCCGACGTCGTCTTCGACGGGGGCAGGGGCGAGGTCACCGGCATGAACGGCAGCCGCATGTCGGCGGCCGAGCTGGCGGCGGCCGAGGAGAAGGCCGGGATCGAGCCCGCAGCGGTCCACGAGGAGCACGCCGGTCACGCCGCCGCAGCCGGTGAGGCCGACCTGGTGGCCTCCACCGACGACTCCTCGGCCGGCTATCTGCCCGCCGCCACGGCCCTCTCGCTGACGGGAGCCGCCCTGGTGTTCGGCGCAGGAGCCGTGGCCCAGAGCCGGCGGCGTCGTCGGGAGGCCGGCCGGAACGGCTGACGGCCCCGCCTCACCCGTCCAGGGCTTCGCGCCACTCCCGTACCGCCGCCTCGTCCACCGGCTCCGACCAGCCGCCCGGACGTGCCGCCCCTCCGATGTGGAAGGCTTCGATGCCCGCCGCGCGGAGGGGCGGCAGGTGGTCCAGGCGCAGGCCGCCGCCCACCATGATCCGCGGTTCGTAGCCGGGCACGTCCGAGCGCGCCGCTTCGGCGAGCAGGGTCTCCATGCCCGCGTCGACGCCGCGTGCCGAGCCCGCGGTGAGGTAGGTGTCCAGCCCCGGCAGGTCGGCGAGGTGCTTGCGCAGGATGTCGCGGTCGGCTGCCCGGTCGATGGCTCGGTGGAAGGTCCACGGGCAGCCGTTCAGCTCGGCGACGAGCCGCTCGACGGCCACCAGGTCGACGTGGCCGTCCTGGTCGAGGAAGCCGAGGACGAACTCCTCCGCACCGGCGGCGCGCATCGCCCGCGCCTTCTCCACGAGAACGGCGATGTCACCGGCCGCGAAGCCGTCCGCGACCCTGAGCATGACCCGCAACGGGATGTCCACGGCCGCTCTGATCTCCGCGAAGACCTCCACCGACGGGGTGAGACCGTCGGCCGCCATGTCGGTGACGAGTTCGAGGCGGTCCGCACCACCGGCCTGCGCCGCGACCGCGTCCTCCGCGTCGAGAGCGATCACCTCCAGGACTGCATGGTTGCTCATGGTGATCCATTCCTTCGGAGCGGCGACGGACTACAGGTCTAGTCCAATAACCAGACTACGGTCCCTTACCCCTCGGCGCAGCTCCTCCCCGGGGGACACGCGCGTGAACATGGGTGAGGCCGCGACGGCATCCGCCGAGAACGGATGCGCGCCGCGGCCTCACAGGTCACGAGGTGCGGGTGCGTCAGGGCTGGACCGGCATGGACCAGCAGTTGGACGTGGCCTTCTTGCCGGAGAGACGGTCGGTCATCCAGGAGATGGCACTGCCCTGGTCGGTGAGGTAGGGAGCGAGGTGGTTGGTGAGGATCTTGTCGCCGAGATTGGGCAGCAGGACGGCTTCGTAGGTCACGTTCGCGCCCTTGCCGCACCAGTCGACCGCGAGCTGCCTGGCCTGCTCGTGTCCGACGATGTCGTCGTGCACCCCGGTCGCCAGCCGCACCGGGGCGGCCGGCTTCAGGTTGCCGATGCGCTGCTGGGCGAGGACCGTCCGCAGCTTCGGCTCGACCGCGATGACGTCGGCGAGTGACGAGCCGTCGGCGGTCCACTTCCTGCTGTCGGTGAAGGCGTAGCCGAGGATCGCGTCACCCACGCACATGGTCGAGGTGTTCTTGAGCGCGGCCTTGCCCGCGTCGTTCGTGTGGGCGTCGATGACCGCCTTCAGGGACGGGTCGGTCTGGGCGAAGCCGTTGATCGACCAGCCCAGCGCACCGGCCAGGGCGCTGCCGTCGATGCCCTTCATGACCTCGGTGAGGTCGGCGGGCGGGGCCCCGGCGTAGGTGCCCGCCAGGTTGACGTCGGGGGCGTACGAGGGCTGCAGTTCGGCCGCCGCCGCACTGGCGCCGCCGCCCTGGCTGTAGCCGTAGAGGCCGACCCGTGACTCGGGGGTGAGCGAGGTGCCCGCGACGGAGCGCGCCGCGCGGGCCGCGTCCAGGAGGGCGTGCCCCTCGTCGACGCGGTTGACGTAGGTGTGGAGCCGGTCGGTCGCGCCGAGGCCGGCGTAGTCGGTGACGACGACGGCGGCACCGGCGGCGAGGAAGCGGTAGACCGCGAGGTTGTCGTAGCCGATGGACACCGTGCCCTCGCCGATGGTCAGCGGGCGCTGGAGCGAGAGCGACGGGGCGCACTGGTCGCCCTGGCCCATGGTCCCCGAGGCGAGCGCCACCAGGGGGCGGGGTCCGGTGCCCCTCCACGCGGCCGCCGGTTCGATGTACGCGCCGGTGACGGCGACGGGCCCGCCGCCCGCGTCGGTGGACTTGTACATCAGCCGTGTCGCGGTGCCGGGCAGCTGACGGCCGTCCAGGCCGGGGAGGCTCAGCCCGAGGGGCAGCGGCTCGGTGCGGACGAGGGATCCGTCGGCTGCGGGCAGTTGCGTCGGCGGGTTGTAGAAGGCCGGGATGGTGACACCCCGGGAGACCACCGGCTCCGACCCGGCGGGGCCGGCGGCCGAGGCCGGTACGGCCACCGCGCCCAGGCAGATGGCGGCGACCACGGAGGCGACCAGCAGGCGCCCCGTACGGCGTCCCTGCCGACGGGGTTCCAGGTGGGGGGTGTTCACGGTCGAGCTCGAACGGGTGGTCCTGCGCAGACTCACGGCTCACTCCTCGCTCTGCTCCGATGCATGTCAGCGCAAGCTAGCACTGGGTCGTTACTGGAGGTAACTCACCGGTAAGTTACGCTTCGGTAACGTGCGGTCGGTGCCCTCACGCCCGTACGAAGCGCACGCTCGCACCCGGGACCGCCTGCGCCGCCCCCGCCAGCGCCGCTTCCGCGACCACGCCGACGACCGGGTAACCCCCGGTCGTGGGATGGTCGTTCAGGAACACCACGGGGAGCCCGTCCGGCGGCACCTGGACGGCCCCCAGCAGCATGCCCTCGCTGGGCAGTTCACCGGCCCTGGCACGCCGCAGGGCGGGGCCCTCCGTGCGCAGCCCGATGCGGTTGCTGCGCTCCGAGACCCGGTACACGGCGGTGGTGAGCGTGCGCAGCGCCGCCTCCGTGAACCAGCTGTCGCGCGGGCCCGGATACAGCGGCAGCACCAGCTCGGCGGGCACGCCCGGCCAGGGCACGGCGTCGACGGCCGGGGGTGCGGGGCCCGCGGGGCCCAGCGGGAGCAGGTCGCCCTCGCTCAGGACCGGTGGGCCGAGCCCCGAGAGCAGGTCGGTGGACCGGCTGCCGAGCACCGGCTCGGGCACCAGGCCCCCCGCGAACGCCAGGTAGCCGCGCACCCCGCGCACCGCCGGCCCGGCCTCCAGCACCGCACCACCGGGCACGCGGACGGGCGCGCCCCAGGCGACGGGCCGGCCGTCCACCGTGACCCTGCACCCCGCCCCTCCCACCACGGCGAGCACCGACCGGGTGCCGGTCACCCGGACCGCGCACCCCGTGAGCGTGGTCTCCAGCACCGCCGCGTCCGGCGCATTGCCGACGAGCCGGTTGGCCAGCCTCCGCGCCGGGCCGTCCAGGGCGCCTGCCCGGGGGACGCCGAGGTGCGCCCAGCCGGTACGGCCCTCGTCCTGCACGGTGGTCAGGGCACCAGCCCTGACCACTTCCAGCCCCGGGCTCATCTGCTCACCCCCACCGCCACGAAGCGCACCCGGGCACCCGGGTCGAGCAGCGCCGCCGGTTCACGCCCCGGGTCCCAGAGCGCCTCGGGTTCCGGCATCCGGCCGATGAGCTGCCAGCCGCCGGGCGAAGTGCGCGGATAGACCCCGGTGTACGGTCCGGCGAGGGCGAGCGCCCCGGCGGGCACCCGGGTCCGGGGTGTGGCCCGGCGCTCCACGCCCAAGTGCGCGGGCAGGCCCGTCAGATAGCCGAAGCCGGGCGCGAAACCGCAGAAGGCCACCCGGAATTCCGTACGCGTGTGGATGCGCACCACCTCCGCCACGGAGACGCCCCACGCCCCGGCCACCTCGGCGAGGTCCGGGCCGTCGTAGACGACGGATATCTCGACGGCCTTCCCCGTGCCCCGGCTCAGCGGTGGCACGGTCCACGACCGCAGCCGCCCCGCGAGGGTGCCGTCAGCCACCCCGCCGGCCACCCCGTCCAGCAGCACCGTCCGCGCACCGGGGACGATCTCGCGCACGCCGGTCAGCTCCCCGGCTGCCCGGCGGCGCAGCAGCTCGGCGTGGAAGGCCTCGGCCTCCTCACCGGATTCCAGCTCCACCAGCAGGGCACGGGGCCCGGCCGCCAGCACCCGGACGCCGCTCATGCGAAGGCCCGTACGCACACGCCGGCTTCCTCCAGCGCCCGCCGGACCCGCAGGGCGAGCGCCGCGGCCCCCGGGGTGTCCCCGTGGACGCACAACGACCGTGCGGCGACCGCTATCCGGCTGCCGTCCACCCCGGTCACGGCACCGTCGACGGCCATGCCGACACTGCGGCGTACGACCTCGTCGGCGTCGTGCACCACGGCGCCCGCCTCGCTCCGCGGCACCAGCGTGCCCTGCGGGGTGTAGGCGCGGTCCGCGAACGCCTCCTCCACGGCGGTCAGCCCCGCCGCCCCGGCGTGCGCGAGCAGCCGCGAACCGGGCAGGCCGAGCACCGCCGGGCGCCCGCCCGCCAGCAGCACACCCGCCACGACGGCGGCGGCCTGCTCCTCGTCGTGGACGACACGGTTGTAGAGGGCGCCGTGCGGCTTCACGTACGAGACGGTGGAACCGGCCGCCTCCGCGAAGACCCGCAGGGCGCCGATCTGATAGGCGATCTCGGCGGTGAGCTCCGCCGCGGGTACGTCCATGGCCCGTCGCCCGAAACCGGCCAGGTCGCGGTAGGAGACCTGCGCCCCGATGCGTACACCCCGCTCCGCCGCCGTGTCGCAGACCCGCCGCATCACGGAGGCGTCACCGGCGTGGAAGCCGCAGGCGACATTGGCGCTGGTGACACAGGTCAGCAGTGCCTCGTCCTCGGTGAGGGTCCAGCGTCCGAACCCCTCCCCCAGGTCGGCGTTGAGATCGATGAGACACGTGGGTTCCGCCGCTTCCGTCACGGCCGCACGCTAACGACCGGCCGCACCGCCCGACAAGGTCTCCCCCGCCTACAGTCGCGGTATGACCGACGCCACCGCGCTCCGCACCCGCTGGCAGGACGCCCTCGTCGCCGCCCGGGGCGACGCAGCGGGCCCCGACCCGCTGCCGTACGCCGACGACCTCCTGGGCCGCTGGGCCGAACCCCAACGGCGCTACCACGGCACCGCCCACCTGACGCAGGTCCTGGACCGCGTCGACACCCTCGCCGGTCACGCCTCGGACCCCGACCTGGTGCGCCTGGCCGTCTGGTTCCATGACGCGGTCTACCGCCCGGACCGCTCCGAGAACGAGGAGCGCAGTGCGGCCCTCGCCGAGCGGGCCCTGCCCGAGGCCGGGGTCCCCGACGCGGCGACCGCCGAGGTCGCCCGGCTGGTCCGGCTCACCGTCACCCACGACCCCGCGGACGGCGACACCAACGGCGAGGTGCTGTGCGACGCGGACCTGGCGATCCTGGCGGCGGCCCCCAAGGAGTACGCGGCGTACGCGGCTCAGGTGCGGGAGGAGTACGGCTTCGTCCCCGACGAGGCGTTCCGCGCGGGCCGGTCGGCCGTCCTGCGGCAGCTGCTGGGGCTGCCCCGGCTGTTCCGTACGCCCCACGGTGCGGCGGAGTGGGAGCCCAGGGCCCGACAGAACCTCACCACCGAGCTGGACCTGCTCACCCGCTCACCCGCTGAGACAGGGGAATGACAGGAACACGAACCCTGTTGGCCACTGGCATGCCCGACTCCACCCCCACTCCCGCCCCCACTCCCGCCCCCGCCCGCCCCCGCATGCCGATGGCGGTCTACATCCTCGGCCTCTCTGTCTTCGCCCTCGGCACCAGTGAGTTCATGCTGTCCGGGCTGCTGCCGCCCATCGCCGACGACATGGACGTGTCGATCCCGCAGGCCGGACTCCTCATATCCGCCTTCGCCATCGGCATGGTGGTCGGCGCCCCGCTGCTCGCCGTCGCCACGCTGCGGCTGCCGCGCCGTACGACGCTGATCGCGCTGATCTCGGTCTTCGGCCTCGGCCAGGTGGCGGGCGCGCTGGCACCGACGTACGAGGTGCTGTTCGTCTCGCGGGTGGTGAGCGCGCTGGCGTGCGCCGGTTTCTGGGCGGTCGGCGCGGCGGTCGCGATCGCGATGGTGCCGGTGAACGCACGGGCCAAGGCGATGGCCGTGATGATCGGCGGGCTGTCGATCGCCAATGTGCTGGGCGTCCCCCTGGGCGCGTTCCTCGGTGAGAGCTTCGGCTGGCGTTCCGCGTTCTGGGCGGTCGGTGCGGCGTCCGCCGTGGCGCTGGTCGGTGTCGTCACCCGTATCCCCCGCATTCCGCTGCCGGACGAGAAGCCGCAGCTCAAGCGGGAGATGGCGATCTACAGGGACCGGCAGGTGTGGCTGTCCATCGTGATCACGGCCCTCGCGGCCGGCGGCGTGTTCTGCGCGTTCAGCTATCTCGCTCCGCTGCTGACGGACGTGGCGGGGCTGAGCTCGGGCTGGGTGCCCTGGGTGCTCGCGCTGTTCGGCGCCGGTGCGGTGATCGGTACGACGATCGGCGGCCGGGTCGCGGACGCGCACCTCTTCGGTGTGCTGCTGAGCGGCATCAGCGCCTCGACCGTCTTCCTGGTGGCGCTGGCCCTGTTCGCGTCGAACCCGACCGCGGTGATCGTCCTGGCCTTCCTCCTCGGGCTGTCCGCGTTCTACACGGCCCCGGCGCTGAACGCCCGCATGTTCAACGTCGCGGGCGTCGCCCCGACGCTGGCCGGTGCGACGACGACGGCCGCGTTCAATCTGGGCAACACGAGCGGCCCGTGGCTGGGTGGTGCGGTGATCGACGCCGACTTCGGCTTCCGGGCGACGGCCTGGGCGGGTGCCGCGATGCTGGTGCTGGGCCTGGTGGCCGTGACGCTCTCGCTGCGGCTGGGCGGCGACGGCAGACCGTCCCGCCGGATCGCGGCGAGCGCAGCCGTCCCGGCTCCCGCTAGCGAGGGGCAGGCCGCCCCTTCGGCCGCCGCAGCCCCGCGCCGGTGAGCCGGCGCACTATCTCCTTCGACCCGACCTCCCGCGCCCCGGCGCGCACCGCGTCCGCGTAACGCGCCTCGGGCACGTCGTAGTGGTCGCGCTCGAAGGCGCGGGGCGGGCAGCCGATCGCGGCGGCGAAGGCGTGCAGCTCGTCGAACGAAACGTCGCTGACCAGGTGCGACCACATGAGGCCGTGCCCCGGCCAGGTCGGCGGGTCGATGTAGACGGTCACCGTCCGAGCACCTCGGAGAGCGAACCCACCCGGGCGACGGACACCGTGGCCTTGGTGCAGACCCAGTGGGGATCGGGGCCGAGCTCCGGCTCGACGTCCAGGGCGTGCGGCCCTTCCTCCGTGCACACCGGGCAGAGCGGCCAGCGCCCGTACTGCTCCAGGAGCGCGTCCTGGACGTCCTGTGCCACGAGCCCCGTGACGAAGGACACGCCCTCGGGCCACTGCTCGACCCACCACCGCCGGTGGGCGACCGCGTCCTCGACCATCGAGACGATCCCGGCCTCGGCCACATCGCCCGCGACGAGGTCGGCCATCACCAGCGCCCGCGCACTATGCAGCTCCCGCTCAACAACGTTCAACTCCATGCCCCCCATTCTCCCCCGGGTCGTTGGGAAGCCACGGACAGCAGAAAGGGGCATATTGCCCACTTTTCCGTCCGTAACCTCCCATCGACCCTGGAGGGATTGACTGGAGGGGGGGTTGGAAATAACTTTCAAGGGTGACCAATGACGTGAAGGAAAGTTTCATGGCGGAGTCGCCACCCGCCCCCGCCGCCCTCGCCGCCAAGGTGCGGACCCTCGCTCCGACCATGACCCGTTCCATGCAGCGGGTCGCCGAAGCGGTCGCGGGTGACCCCGCCGGGTGCGCCGCCCTCACCGTCACCGGTCTCGCCGAGCTCACCGGCACCAGTGAGGCGACCGTCGTCCGCACCGCCCGCCTCCTCGGCTACCCGGGCTACCGGGACCTGCGCCTCGCGCTCGCGGGGCTCGCGGCCCACCAGCTGTCCGGCCGGGCGCCCGCCGTCACGGCCGACATCGCGGTCGACGACCCCATCGCGGACGTCGTCATGAAGCTCGCCCACGACGAGCAGCAGACCCTCGCCGACACGGCGGCGGGCCTGGACACGGTGCAGCTCGGCGCCGCCGTGGCCGCCGCCGCGACCGCGCGCCGCATCGACGTCTACGGGGTCGGCGCGTCCTCCCTCGTCGGCCAGGACCTGGCGCAGAAGCTGCTCCGGATCGGCCTGATAGCCCACGCCCACATGGACCCCCACCTCGCGGTGACCAACGCGGTGCAGCTCCGCTCGGGCGATGTGGCCATCGCGATCACGCATTCCGGGTCCACGGGCGACGTCATAGAGCCGCTCCGGGTCGCCTTCGACCGCGGCGCGACGACGATCGCGATCACCGGCCGGCCGGACGGCCCCGTCTCGCAGTACGCCGACCACGTGCTGACCACGTCCACCGCCCGGGAGAGCGAGCTGCGGCCCGCCGCCATGTCGAGCCGCACGAGCCAGCTCCTCGTCGTCGACTGCCTCTTCATAGGGGTCGCTCAGCGGACGTACGAGACGGCCGCACCCGCACTGTCCGCCTCGTACGAGGCGCTCGCCCACCGCCACACCCCCCGCAGCCGCTGACCACGGCAGCACCCGCACCCGCGCACCGTACGAGAACGAGAAAGCAGAGCCGCTGTCCATGACCTCCACCACCGACCCCAGCACCGACGCCGACACCCCCGGCGGCTACGGGGAGCTGCGCGCCCAGCTCGCCACCCTCACCACCGAGGCGTTCCGGCCGGAGCTCGCCGAGATCGACCAGCTGCCGACGGGCGAGATAGCCCGGATCATGAACGGCGAGGACACCACCGTCCCCGCCGCCGTGGCCGAGAAGCTGCCACAGATCGCCGCCGCGATCGACGCCACCGCCGAGCGCATGGCGCGCGGCGGCCGGCTGATCTACGCGGGCGCCGGCACCGCCGGCCGCCTCGGTGTGCTCGACGCCAGCGAGTGCCCGCCCACCTTCAACACCGACCCGTCCGAGGTCGTCGGCCTGATCGCGGGCGGCCCGTCCGCCATGGTCAAGTCCGTGGAGGGCGCCGAGGACAGCAAGGAGCTGGCCGCCGCGGACCTCGACGGGATGGGGCTCACCGCCGACGACACGGTGGTCGGCATCTCCGCCTCCGGCCGCACTCCGTACGCCATCGGCGCCGTCGAGCACGCCCGCGCGCAGGGCGCGCTCACCATCGGTCTCTCCTGCAACGCGGAATCCGCGCTCGCCGCGGCGGCCGAACACGGCCTGGAGATCGTCGTCGGGCCCGAGCTGCTCACCGGCTCCACCCGTCTCAAGGCGGGCACGGCGCAGAAGCTCGTCCTGAACATGCTGTCGACGATCACGATGATCCGGCTCGGCAAGACGTACGGAAACCTCATGGTCGACGTGCGCGCCTCCAACGAGAAGCTGCGCGCCCGCTCCCGCCGGATCGTCTCCCTCGCCACCGGTGCTTCCGACCAGGAGATCGAGGCGGCACTCGCCGCCACCGACGGCGAGGTCAAGAACGCCATCCTCACGATCCTCGGCGGGGTCGACGGCCCCACCGCCGCCACGCTCCTGGCCGACTCCCACGGCCACCTCCGCGCCGCCCTCGCGGCCGCTCGAACCACCTGACGCACCACTCCCCGCACAGCAAGGCACCACGCACCATGGCTACTGAAGACAAGAACCGCGCCACTGCCGCCGCGATCCTGCCGCTCGTCGGTGGCGCCGCGAACGTCGACTCGATCGCCCACTGCATGACCCGGCTCCGGCTGGGCCTGCACGACCGTTCCCTCGTCGACGACGAGGCCCTCAAGGCGGTCCCCGCCGTGATGGGCGTGGTCGAGGACGACACCTACCAGATCGTCCTCGGCCCGGGCACCGTCGCCCGGGTCACCCCCGAGTTCGAGCGGCTGGTCGAGGAGGGCCGGGCGGCCGAGGCCCCCGCACCCGTCCACACGGCCGAGGAGCTGGCCGACAAGGGCGCCTCCCTGAAGGCACAGCAGAAGGCCAAGAACGCCACCCCGTTCAAGCTGTTCCTGCGCAGGATCGCGAACATCTTCGTCCCGCTGATCCCCGCCCTCATCGGCTGCGGCATCATCGCCGGCCTCAACGGCCTGCTGGTGAACCTCGGCTGGCTGCCCTCGGTCACCCCCGCCCTGGCGGCGATGGCCTCCGGCTTCATGGCGCTGATCGCGGTCTTCGTCGGCTACAACACGGCGAAGGAGTTCGGCGGTACACCGATCCTCGGCGGAGCGGTCGCGGCGATCATCGTCTTCCCGGGCGTGGCGAACATCGAGGCCTTCGGCCAGACCCTCTCCCCCGGCCAGGGCGGTGTCCTCGGCGCCCTCGGTGCGGCGGTCCTCGCGGTGTACGTGGAGAAGTGGTGCCGCCGTTGGGTGCCGGAGGCGCTGGACGTCCTGGTCACCCCGACGCTCACGGTTCTGATCTCCGGACTGGTCACGATCTTCGGTCTGATGTACGTGGCCGGTGAGGTCTCCTCCGCCATCGGTACGTTCGCCGACTGGCTGCTCTCCACGGGCGGCGCGGGCGCGGGCTTCCTGCTCGGCGGCTTCTTCCTGCCCCTGGTGATGCTGGGCCTGCACCAGGCCCTGATCCCGATCCACACGACGCTGATCGAGCAGCAGGGCTTCACGGTCCTGCTCCCGATCCTCGCGATGGCCGGGGCCGGCCAGGTCGGTGCGGCGGCCGCGGTCTACCTCCGCCTCCCGCGGAACGAGTCGATCCGCAGGACCATCAAGTCCGCCATGCCCGCGGGCCTGCTGGGCGTCGGCGAACCCCTGATCTACGGCGTCTCGCTCCCGTTGGGCCGTCCCTTCATCACGGCCTGTGTGGGCGGGGCGTTCGGCGGCGGCTTCGTGGGGCTGTTCAACCAGCTCGGCGACTCGGTCGGCTCGACGGCCATCGGTCCGTCCGGCTGGGCCCTGTTCCCGCTCCTGGACGGCAACCACGGCCTCGGTTCGACGATCGCGATCTACGCGGGCGGCCTGCTCGTCGGTTACGTCGCGGGCTTCGTGGCCACGTATTTCTTCGGCTTCAGCAAGGCGCTGCTGACGGAGTTCAACGTCTCCCAGGAACCGGTCCCGTCATCGGCTCCGGCGGGACCGGCCGACCGCCCGTCCGCCGCCGCCTCGGGCGACTCCCCGGCGAAGGAGCCGGCGGGAGTCTGACCGGCCGCCCGCCCTGCTGCGAGCGGTCACGAGAAGCACGCAGGATTCTTCGCACGAACACGTGTGTGTAGGAAATCGATTGCCGGGCACCAGATGTCACGGAGGTTGATAACAATGGTTCCCCTGCTACTCGTTCTTCTGCTCGCCCTGATCCTTTTCGGTGCCGGTTTCGCACTCAAGGCACTGTGGTGGATCGCGGTGATCGTGCTCGTGGTGTGGCTCGTCGGATTCTTCGTACGTCCGGCAGCCGGCGGCGGCAAGCGCGGTCGGTGGTACCGCTGGTAGCCGACCTCGACCAGCATTGACGCGGGTGGCTCAGGACCTTCGGGTCCTGAGCCACCCGCGTTTCCTTTTCCGCGCACCGAATTCACCGGGGTGGCGCGGAATGGCGCGGGCAGCCGAATTCCGGGTGTCACTCGTTCCCGGCGGAAGCGTCTTCAGCCACATCGCAGCAATCCCATTGGCTCCACCAGCCGTACGTGAGACAGTTGTTCCTCTTGCAGTGGCTGGGGGGCGCTGATGAGCGAGAACAACAGCAGCAGACCGAGGAAGTACGTCCTCCTCGCGGTCGGCGGTGGGGTGGCCGTCGTCGTCGTGTCCTTGGTCATGGCCTATGCCGTCAGCCCGTCCGCTCCCTGGGCGGGACAGACAGCGGCCTCCTCCGCCGCCTCCAGCTCACCCTCGCGGTCCCTCTCCGGCTCCACGGCAGCGGACCCCCGGCCCGCCGAACCGTCCGCTTCCGCCTCCACCTCCGCCTCCACCGCCGAGGAACAGGCCACGGCGGTGGACCAGCTCCTGGAGCGCAGCACCTCGGACCGTCAGCGGGTCATCGACGCCGTCAACGCCGTCGAGGCCTGCGCCTCGGACGCGTCCGTGGACGACGCGGGGCAGGTCCTGAACGCCGCCGCCGTACGCAGGCAGGGCCTGATCACCGGCCTCGCCGAGCTCGATCTGGGTGAGCTCGCCTCCGGTTCGCAGGCGGCGGACAGTCTCCGCGCGGGCTGGCAGCATTCGGCCGACGCGGACCGGGCGTTCGCGGACTGGGCCGACGACGCGCGGGGCTGTTCGCCCGGCGCAGTCCCCCGCACCTCCGCGTACCACCGAGGCGTGCGCAGCAGTGAGCTCGCCACCGGCGCCAAAGAGGACTTCGTCGCGCTCTGGACACCGATCGCCGCGCGGTACGGGCTGCCGGAACGCGACACGGCCCACCTCTGACACCGTCCCCGGCTCCCCCCTGGTTCCGACCGGCGCGCGACGGGGCGGACTCGCCCTCAGGAAGGGTGCGGGGCCGGGAAGTCGGCGGTGAGCAGGGTGACGTCGAAGGGGTCGGGCAGCGTGAGCGGCTTCCCGAAGGGGACGGCGTCGGAGTGCTTGTACGTCCCGTCCTCGTTCGGCTCCGCACGGTATTTCTTCGTCCTGTCCTCCCGGGCGTTTCCCTGGAGGTGATCTCGACGATCAGCAGGGCCTCCGCCGCGTCCAGCGGGGTCGCTGACCTCGGGGCCGGCGGCTGCGATCAGTTCCGCAGGCATCACGACCAGGTCGGGAACATAGAGCTTGTCGAGCGGTGCGACGTGCGCGGCGCGCCGTTCCTCTCAGCCTCCCACGATCGTGTGAGCACACACCGATGCCGGGCGGGACGGCCCCGTCGGCACAGGGTCTCCACCTCGGCCGTAGAACCGGACGGCCGCTCACCGGCATCCCTCTCTCCGGAGGCCGGTCCTGGTCACCGGGCAGTGCACAGGGAGAGTTGAGGCGGTCGAACATGACGGGCGGGACGGCGAGCGACGGTGGGGCGGGCCCGACGGAGCACCCGCACGGTCCGCGACACGGCGTCGTCCGCACGGCGTCCGCCACTCTCCGCCGAGGCGGGCTCCCCCTGTTCGGACTCACGGCACGCGTGACCGGGCTCGCCGCGCTGGGCGGGCTGCTGGTGACGGTCGTCGCGTTCCTGGCCGTCTGGCCGACGTTCACCGAGATACGTCTGGGCGCGATCCGGGCCCACCTCGACGAGGACTCCTACGCACCCGACGGCAGCCGGGTGAACGACCTGTGGCTCACCCTCCTCGCCTGCCTGCCCTTCCTGATCCTCCTGCTGCACCTGGGATGCGCCGCCCTACAGACCGCGACCGCCCGTGCGGCCGGCGCGGGACACGGCCGCTTCCGCGCGGTCCTGGGCGTGTACGTGCTGCGCGGGGTGTACGTGTGGGCGCCGGTGGTGCTCGGCATCCTGGTGGAGGAGACCTTCACGACCACCCTGTTCAGGGAGCACACGGTGATCGTCCCGAAGTGGGAGTACCCCACCCTGTTCGAGGTGCTGCGCTACGGCCCGCCCCTCCTGGGCCTGGTGACGGCGCTACTGCTCCGGCTCACCTGGACGCCGGCCCCCGCGGTCGCCGCGACGGAAGGCCTCGCGCCCCGGGCCTCGATGCGCCGTTCCCGGGCGCTGGTGTGGGGCCGCACCTCCGCCTGGTTCCGGACCGTGGCCGCCGCGCTCCCCCTGGGCGCGCTCACCGTCGGCCTGTACGCACTGCTGCACCTCGCCGCCCGGCCCCTGCGCTCCGGCACGGTCTCCCTCTTCCTGGAGTGGGGCCCGGACAACACCTACGCCGCGTACGTCGCCGGGCTGCTCGTCCCGATCGCCGTCGCCCTGCTGCTGACCGGCGCCCTGGCCCTCCCGCCCGCGCACGCCGTACTCACCGCGCTCCACCGGCGGCTGACCTCCCGTGACCGCGTCACGGCAGCCGCCCCTCCCGGTTGATCTCCCGCACCCGGGCCCGCAGCACGAGCCCCGGCGGAGCCGGACGGACGGCCTCCGGCGGACACTCCCACTCGGCGCCGCCGCCCGGCGGTCGCAGCTGCACGTTCGGACCGACGCGGCCCATCACGCGGCCCACCCTGCCGTCCCGTCCGTCCATCGCGAACGTTCCGGGTTCCGGCCTGCACGGCTCAAGTCCTTCAACTGTCATGTGCGGCCTTCGCTTCGAGCTGGGCGGTCAGCCGCAGCACCATCTCGATCGAACACCGGCCGAGGTCGACGAGCGGCGCCGGCTCGTCCCCCGCGCACGACACCGGGTCGATCCGCAGGGACGGCAGTTTCACGCCGATCCCCGCGAGCCCTGCCCGCAGCCGCGCCACCGCGTCCTCCGCGGCCCGCACTCTGCCCGCTGCCTCTTTGCGCCGTTCCGTAGCCGTCATCATGATCTTCCCCATTTCCACGCTGCGTAGCGACTATGCCTACACAGCGTGGCCAATTCATCGCTATCGGCGAAGATGCACAGTTCCCACACCCGCACGTGTGACCCCGGCGGGTGCGCTCCGTCATCGGCTTGACGCCGACCCGGGCAACGACTTTCGTCGTCCCCGCGTCGCGACCAATGGCTACAGCGGTGCCCTGCCGGGTGCGCCTAGCGTGGGCGCGTGACTCCTGTGGATTCGACAGCCCTCGCAACTCCCTCGCACGAGGCATCGGCGGTGAGGACGCGCCTGGCGTCCTGGTCGGCCGTGCCGGGGCGAGCTCTCCTCGCTCCCGGGATGTGGCCGGCCGGGCGCATCGTGGGCGAGTCGTTCCTGAGCCTGGCGCTCATGCTGCTGGCGGTCGCCGCCGGTTTCACGGATGACAGGGGCACGGCGGAGACCGTCGTCATCGCCCTGGTGGCCGGGCTGTTGTCGGTCCTGCGCCGGGGGCTGCCCGCGACCGTGCTGTTGACGGTGGCCGTCGGCTCCGCGCCGTTCGCCGGTTTCGCGCCGCTCGTCCTCGTCGTCGCCTGGTCGGCCGGGCGGCGGATCGAGGGCCTCGGCAGAGCGTGCGGCGTCTTCGCTCTCGCCTACGTCCTCTGCCTCGCCCTGACCGCCGTATGGGAATGGGAACAGGCGCACGTGACGCTGCCGATCCTGGCCATGGCCGGCATGTTCCAGCTGGTCGCGTTCGTCGTGCCCGGTCTGGCGGGCCGTTACTGGTCGCAGCGCCGGACGCTGACCGACACCCTCCACGAGTACAACGCCCAACTCCTGCGCGAGCGGGAGATGATCGCCGGGCAGGCCAGGATGCTGGAGCGTCAGCGCATCGCGCAGGACATGCACGACAGCCTCGGTCACCAGCTCGCGCTGATCGCGGTGCACACCGGTGCGCTGGAGGTGGACCGCGAGGTGACCGGCCGGCAGCGCGAGGCCGTCGGTGTGCTGCGGGAGGCGTCGGTGGCCGCGATGCACGAACTGCGCGACGTGGTGGGTGTCCTGCGGGACGGGGGTGAGGCCCCCCGCACCGGGGGAAGCCCGCAGCGCGGCGAGGACGTCGGGGCTCCGTCACGCGGGGTGGCGGGCGTGGAGAACCTTGCCGAGACCTCCCGGAACGCGGGCACCGCCGTGGAGATCCGGCGCTCGGGCGAGGTGCGTCCGCTCGCCCCGACCGCCGACCACGCGGCGTACCGCCTGGTCCAGGAGGGTCTGACCAACGCCCACAAGCACGCCCCGGGGGCCTCGATCACCATCGGTCTGCGGTACGAGCCCGACTCGCTTGTCGTGGAGGTCGCCAACGGGCCGGTGACGGAGCCGGTGCGCGGCGGAGTGGCGAGCGGGGGGCAGGGGCTGACCGGCCTCGAGGAGCGGGCCCGGCTCGTCGGCGGCATGGTGCACGCGGGCCCCACGGCGGACGGCGGCTTCCGGCTGGCCGGTGTCCTGCCGTACACGTCGCCCGGTGACGCGAGGAAGACGTTCGTCGCTCCGCCCGACGACTTTCGGGCGCAGAACCCGGCGGTTCCCTCGGGCGACAGTGGTCCGGTCATCGACTGGAACGTTCTCCCTAAGGAGTTGGCCAAGGCAGTGAACAGGACCAAGAGGAGCAACGGCATAGCCATCGGGTGCGGAGTGGTGGCGCTGCTCGGCGTCCTGCTCGTCGTCGCGGTGGTCGTCGGAGGGGTCTTCCTCGTACGGGAGGTGGACAAGGTGATGATCGAGCCCGCGCAGTACGACGCCGTGAATATCGGCCAGTCCGAGACGTCCGTCCGTGCGGAACTCCCGGACGGCGACTCGTTCATGAACACCGCGTCGGACGCCGGCGCACCGCCGGTGCCCGACGGCGCACGGTGCTTCACCCTCCTCTCCACGGAGATCGGGAGCAGCTGGGACGCCGAACCGGTCTTCCGGTTCTGCTTCAAGGACGGCAAGCTGATCGAGAAGAAGTCCTTCGAGACCAGCTGAGGGAACGGGAGTTCGGGGCGTTCGGCACGGCGATCGGGGATGATGGCCGGATGCCCGCAGAGATGACCGCCCAGGACCGTGCAGGAGAGTCGTGATCAGGGTTCTTGTGACGGATGACGAGCCGCTGATCCGTGCGGGCATCCGGATGATCCTCTCCTCGGCCGAGGACATCGACGTCGTGGCGGAGGCGGCGAACGGCCGCGAGGCGGTCGAACTCGCCCGGTCCCAGCGGATCGACGTCGCCCTGCTGGACATCCAGATGCCGGTCATGGACGGACTGACGGCCCTGGCCGAGCTGCGCCGGACCGCTCCCCAGGTGCGCGTGCTGATCCTGACGACGTTCGGGGAGCGGCACAACGTGCTGCGTGCCCTGTCCGGGGGCGGCGCGGGCTTCCTGCTGAAGGACTCGGCGCCGGCGGAGCTCATACGGGCGGTGCGGGCGGCTGCGGGCGGGGAGGCGTATCTGTCGCCGGGTGCGACCCGGCACGTCGTGGACTCGCTGGCGTCCGGCGGTGGCGGCACCACGCGGCGCGCGGAGGACGCCCGTCGTCGGCTGGAGAAGCTGACCGCCCGCGAACGCGACGTCCTGGCCCTCCTGGGCGAGGGTCTGTCCAACGCGGACGCGGGTCAGCGGATCCACATGAGCGAGGCGACGGTGAAGGCGTACGTGAGCCGCATCCTCGCGAAGCTGGAGTGCGAGAACAGGGTGCAGGCGGCTCTGCTGGCGCGGGACGCCGGACTCGGCGTCTGAGCGCGGGAGTCGTCAGACCACCCGGATCACGTGCTTGCCGCGTACGCCGCCCGCCTCCAGCGCCCGGTGGGCGGCTGCGATCTCGGCGAGCGGGTGAACGGTGTCCACGACCGGGCGGATCGCTCCGCTCTCCGCGTAGCGGGCCAGCTCGGCGAGCAGATCGTGGGTCGGGTTGCCGCTGAAGAAGCGGACGCGTCCTCGGCCGTGGACCGTGGAGGCGAGCATGTATCCGAGGCTCGTGACCGCGTGGTCGAGGTCGAAGGCGATGGTGACCATGCGTCCGCCGGGTGCCAGCAGCCCGCGGAAGGCCCGGAGTTCGGTGCCCACGGTGTCCATGACGACGTCGAAGCGGCCCAGGTCGTCCGGTCCGGTCGTCGCGTAGCTGTGGGCCTCGTCGGCGCCCAGCTCGCGGACGAAGTCGAGGTTCTTCGTGCCCGCGAGCGCGGTGACATGGGCGCCGAGGGCCTTGCCGAGCTGGACGGCGATGGTCCCCACTCCCCCTGCGCCACCGCGTACGAGCAGGCGTTCGCCCGCCTTCAGTCGCGCCTTGGACCGGAGGGCCGTGATGGCGGTCGTGCCTACGGGGAGCGACGCGGCTTCGACGAGGCCGATGTTCTCGGGGACGTACGCGAGGTTCCGGGGGCGCACCGCGACGTACTCGGCCGCGCTGCCGAAGGTGCGGGGCAGCACGCCCCAGACCCGGTCCCCGGGGCGCAGCCCGGTGACGGCGGGGTCCACCTCGGCGACCTCTCCGGCGAAGTCGAGCCCCGTGCGCTGCGGGAAGGTGCGGCCGGTCACCAGTCGGACGCGTCCTGCGCGTCCGTGCAGCTCACCGCCGTTGACGCTCACCGCGTGGACGCGGACCAGCACCTGACCCTGTTCGAGCGTCGGTACGGGGACCCTGCCGATGTGGAGCACGTCGGGAGGGCCGTAGCTGTCGTAGAGCGCCGCGCGCATGTCGTTCATGTCTGCCAGGCTATGCGCGTAAACGGATGCCCCTCTCCATTTAGCCTGAAGTGAGAAACATGCCTGATCAGACCTCTCAGAAGCAGAAGCCGAAACGGAGGCCGCCCGGTGACGGTGGCCTGCGCGCCGATGCCCGGGAGAACCGCGACCGCATCCTGAGGGCCGCACGCGAGGCGTTCGCCGCGCAGGGCACCGATGTGCCCATCGCGGCGATCGCCCGGCGCGCCGGGGTCGGGGTCGCCACGCTGTACCGGCGGTTCCCCACCCGCGCCTCGCTCGTGACGGAGGCGTTCGCGGAGGAGCTCAGCCACTGCGTGTCCGTACTGGACGACGGGCTGGCGGATCCGGATCCCTGGCGCGGCTTCTGCACGGTGATCGAGAAGGTCTGCCTGATGCAGGCGGCGGACCGGGGGTTCACGGAGGCGTTCCTCACGGAGTTCCCCGACCAGGCCGACTTCGCGCTCGCGCGCTCCCGGGCCGAGGAAGGTCTCGCCCTGCTCGTCCGACGGGCCAAGGACGCCGGCGCGTTGCGCCAGGACTTCGAACCGAGCGACGTCACCCTGCTGCTGCTCGCCAACTGCGGGGTGGCGGTCGGCTCGGGCGAGGAGGCGGCCAGGGCGTCGCGGCGACTGGCCGGCTTCCTCCTCCAGTCCTTCCGCGCCGAGGCGGCCGCCCCGCTGCCGCCGCCCGCGCGGCTGGACCTCCGGCGGATCGTCGGCGCCACCGGATGAGGCCGCCGGTCCGCCCGGGGCTCAAGCCTTGGACTCCGAGCGCTCTTTACAAGGATGGGAAGGTGGGTCTCTTTCCCACCCACCCACCCTCCCCGCCTGCGCAGTTGACCGTTTGTGACCGACTTGCCACGGACCGTCGCGGCGTTCTAGCGTGCCGAACAGCAAACGACCCCCGCCGGTGCGGGAACACCTGACAGGGGTCTCACCAGCAAGATCGCCTAGCGAAAGAAACACGATCTGATGGCTGTCGACCAGTTTAGTGCCGCCCCCCGCACCTCGTACGCTCCCCCGCACCCCATGGCGAACCCCGGTTACGGCAAGCGTTCCGCCCCGGACCAGCGCCCGCGCGGCGAGCGGGACTTCGCGCATCTGCCGCCCCGTGAGGCCGCCGTGGCCGCGTACATCGACCGACTGCCGGACGGCTCCGACATCTCCGTGAAGACGCTGGCCAAGTGGCTCCCGTACGGACAGTGCGCCCTGCGGACCGCGCTCAACAGGCTCCAGGCGACCGGGCATCTGCGCCGGGGCAGCGAGTGCCTCGCCACCGACGAGGTCATGCTCTGGGTGACCCGGACGTTCTTCTCCCGCACCGCGCGCGACGACGACTGGTGGGCGGCGTTCGTCCGGGGCGACGTACCTCAGGAGACCCGACGGCCCACGCGTTCCCGGGCGTTCGTCCTGCTGGCCGCCCTCGGACGCACGGCACCCTCGCTGAGCCTCTCGGCGGCGGAGTGCGCGTCCCTGGAACCCCAGGTCGGCGAGTGGTTCGAGCGGGGCGCGACAGAGGCGGAGCTGCTGCACGCCCTGACCGACGGGCTGCCCGTGCCGGTCCACCACGCGGCCTCGCTGATCCGCAGGCGGCTGGCCGACAAGCTGCCGCCGTACCGGCCCGCCCCGGAGCGGCGGACGGCGCTGCTCACCCTGGAGTGCGGCGAGTGCCGTGCGCCGGGGAGCCCCGAGGCCCTGGCGGGCGGGCTCTGCGCACCGTGCCGTGGCGAGAGCACCCAGGGACCGGCGGGCCCTCCCGGCGCCGTACCCACCGACGACGTGCGGCGGCGGGTCGCGGCGGTCCGGGCCGGACTCGTCCCCCGGACGGAGCGGACCGGCCACGCCCGGGGCGTACGGGCCCGGCGCTGAGGCACACGCCGGGCCCGTACGACCGGTACGCCGGAATCAGCCCGAGGTGCAGGCCCGGCCGTTGTGCTTGAACGCCCCCGGGTCCGGAGCCGGGGCCGAGGCCGAGGTGTTGAAGCCGAAGTCGACCGCCCCGCCGGGCGCCAGGGACCGGTTCCACGACAGCGGCTTCGCGCTGACCGTACGACCGGACTGGGTGAACTCCGCGCTCCAGGTGTGGCTCAGCCGCTGCTCACCGGAGCCGGGCAGCAGCCAGGTCAGCGACCACGGCGAGACAGGCTCCGAGCCGGTGTTCTCGACGCGGACCGTCACCGTCGAGCCGCTGTTCCACGGGTGCGAGGAGTACGTGACCTCGCACGCGCGGGCCGCGCCGGCCTGCCCGCCGTCGCCCGCGTCGTCCAGGTAGGAGGCGATGAAGGCCAGCGGCGCGTTCCAGTTGATGGTGATCTCGTTGGTCGCCCAGGAGCCGATGTCGTCGATGTAGCACATGGCGGGCGCGCAGCCGGTGAGCTTCTCCGCCGCCGCCGGGTCGCCGGAGGCGATCGCGGTGAGGTTGGGGCCGCCCGCGACCGAGCCGGGCGCCGGGTGCGGCAGGGAGGCGTCGTTCTGGTGCGCCCAGAAGCGGTGGTGCTGGTTCCGGGAGTCCCGCTCGCCGTAGCCGGTGACGTACGACTGGTTGAGGGCGTTGCGGCCGAGCAGGTAGTCGGCGCCCCTCAGCACGGCGTCCTGGTAGGCGCCTTCGCCGGTCAGGTCATGGGCCGTGGCCAGCACGATCATGTTGTTCAGGACCTGGCTGTTGGAACCCCAGACGTAGTCCTCGCCGTTGGGGGCGTAGGGGAGACCGTAGGCCTGCTCGCGGGACTGTGTGGCGTAGCGGTCGGCGGCCGTGGTGACGACGGAGCGGACATCACCGAGCTGCGCCGAGGTGAGGCCGTTCGGCACGGTGGCCAGCGTCAGCACGCCCAGCCCGCCGGTGGAGCCCCAGGAGATGCCGCCGCCCGCCGGGAAGACCTTGTCCGTGTCACCGTGGAGGCCGGAGGAGAGCACCGCCTGGCGGTAGGTGTCCTCGCCGGTCGTGGTGAACAGCTCGGCGGCCGCCCAGTAGAACTCGTCCGAGACGTCGTTGTCGCTGTACGCGCCGCCGCCGGTGCCGTCGTTCGGGTCGGCGAGCACGTCCGGGTGCTGCTTCGCGGCGGTCCACGCGGTCTCGGCGGCCGTCAGGCAGCGCTCCGCGAAGTCCTCGTCGAAGGGGGCGTAGAGCCGGGCGCACTGGGCGGCCGAGGCGGCGAGGTTCAGCGTCGCTGCCGTCGACGGGGGGTGCAGCTCACGCTGCTGCGGGTCGAGATGCGGCTTCATGGGGAGCCCGGTCCAGGCGGCGTCGTGCATCTTGTGATGCGCCATGCCCGCCAGCTCCTCGCCCGCCGGCACCTGCATCTTGATGAGGAAGTCCATCTCCCAGCGCGCCTCGTCCAGGATGTCCGGCACCCCGTTGTCGCGCTCGGGCACCCGCAGCTGGCCGTCGGCGAGCTCGGCCGACTCGGCGTCCGGGGCGGTCAGGGTGCGCTCGTAGGTGGACATCAGCTGGGCCACCGAGATGCCGCCGTTGACGACGTACTTGCCGTGGTCGCCCGCGTCGTACCAGCCGCCCGACACGTCCAGGCGGTAGTCGCAGACACCCGGCTGGCAGGGGACGTCCGTGTCGCCCTTGTTGGGCGCGACACCGATGTGCCCGGCCGGACGCGCGTACTCCTCGCCGACGAGGTCCGCCTCGATCGGGGTGCCGCTGCGGTTGTGGTAGAAGTACGCCAGCGCGTCGGAGCGCAGCCCGTCGTACAGGTCGCCGCGGATCGAGAAGGGCTCGCTGACCTCGCCGTCGACCTCCACGGTGTAGCCGTCGCCCGCCGTGGTGAGGCCCCCGAAGTCGAAGGTGTGGACCCGCTGGCGCGAGCTGGGGTCCTCGCCCTGCGGGACGGTCGTACCGGTGGCGGCCGTCGAGCCGTCCCCGGTCTTCACCGTCCAGGTCAGCGGGGCGTCGGCGTCGGTGACCACGGTGCCGTTCTTGGGGCCGTGGGGCAGGTACCCGACCTGGTTGACGCGGACGGGCGACCCGGTGTCCGGCACGTACACGGGCGGTTCGGCCCCGCCCCGCAGCGACACGTCGTCCAGGCAGAAGGTCGACGCCCGCTCACCGCCGCCGATCTGCAGTTGCACGGATGCGGCCGGCAGGTCCACGGATGCCGTGAACGTACGCGACACCTGGGTGGCCTCCGTGCCCACCGGGTCCGCGGTGGCGAGCACCGTCGTATACGGTTCGGCCGCCTCCTGGACGCGCGTCTGGGCCGTCAGGGGGACGGTCGAACTGGCCGTGTAGGAGAGCTCGTAGCTCTCCCCGGCGACGATCGGGACGTCGTTCTGGCCCACGATGACGTCCCAGGCGTTGGACGTGCCGGCGGGCACCTCGGCGCACAGCCGGCCGTCCGACACGGCCGCCGGGGCGTTCGCCGTCCACCACCAAGGGGCGGTACCGGCGGAGAAGTCGCCGTTGGTGATCTGCTCGGGGCCGGGCTCGGCCTCCTGGGCACCGGCCGTGCCGGGTACCGCGAGCGCGGCCGCGAACAGTAAGGCCGCGGTCGATATCCCGAAGACGCGTCTCCCGTGCCGGGGACGGACGCGTGCGGGCCGTGCGGAGAGTGGTGAGGCATTCACCGGGGAGGCCTTTCGTCGACAGGTGCGGGTGGGGCGGGAACGCATATGGGAGCGCTCCCATATGCATTGTGGAGGCCGGTCGCGAGATCCGCCAGGGTCATGACAGACACAGCGGGCCCCGGCCTGAACGGCCGGGGCCCGCCGCGCAAGGAGCGTCTAGACGTACGGGATCCTCACGACCGCCGCGTCCGTGCCGGTCTGCACCTGGGAGGTGCCGTTGCCCAGCGCGTTCCAGATCTCCAGGCGTACGGTGCCGCCCTTGAGGCTGCCCAGGCTTCCGGTCACCGTCGAGGTGCCCACGGCCTGGGTGTACTCCTCCCACCCCGCGACCGGGTCGGTCGCGAAGTAGCGGAAGGTCTCCGTCCGGTCGAAGGTGCCGTCGCCGGTGAGGTCGTAACTCACCCTGACCTGCGGGGCGAGCCCCACCTTCGTGCCCGCGTCGACCCGCAGACGGAAGGCCGTGGACGCGCCCGCTGCGAGCGTCCCGTCGACCTTCTTGATCTCGTAGACCGTCTGCCGGTACGGCGTGCCGTCCCGGTTGACGCCGTCGGCCGAGGCCAGCGTGTCGGCCCCCGCCGCGCCGTCCGTGGCGGTGGTGAGGGTGCCGCCGGACTTCAGCCGGAAGGTGTTGCCGGTGGACGGGCCCGGCTCCTCCGGATCCGGGTCGCCGCCGCCGGTACCCGTGCCGGTGGCCGTGGAACGGGCCGGCACCGAGAGGGTCGCGCCGTCGGAGAAGGTGACGGTGCGGGCGGTGGAACCGTGGTTGTGGGCGCTGTACGTCCGGACGCCGTTCTTCGTGAAGACGGCGGAGGTCGGGATGTTCCCGCTGACGGTCATGTCAGGGGCGCCCAGGCTGTCGAGCGTGCTGATCCAGTGGTAGGTGTGCGCCTTGGACTCACCCTGCTCCGGGGTGTACCCCGCGTTGCCCGCATCCCACTTGGACTTCGCCGCCGCCGGATCGGCCAGTGACTCGAACTCCCACAGGAGGTCACGCCACTCGACGGCCGGTCCGCCGTTCTCCCGCTGCATCTCCGCGATGTTCCGCCTGATGGCCTCCTTCTCGCGGGCCAGGTGCAGCGAACCGCCGGTGACCGGCAGGACGTTGATGCCGTGGATCTCCTCCGGGTTCGCGGTCCACCAGGTGGAGTACGCGCCGCCGCTGCCCCAGACCATGCCGACCGTGTCGTGGCCGAAGGAACCGGGGAAGACCTGCTGGTCGGCGTCGAACCAGTACTGCGTGATCGCTTCCGACTCGGTCGTCAGCAGGAAGCTGCCGAGGTCACGCAGCCCGGTGTCACCCGTCGCGGCGCCCCACAGGACGAGTCCCGCGCTGAGGTTGACGGACTCCGACGAGGACTCCTGGTTGTTGCCCGCCGCGAACCCCTGGTGACCGGAGGCCCAGCTGTGGCCCGCGTACACGTCGAAGCCGCGCAGGAACGGGTACGCGGAATCCGTGCGGCTGGGATTGGCGGTGTCCCGCACCAGGGTCTTGACCATGGTCCCCCAGGCGGAGTCCGCGGCCCACGCCTGGTCGTACTGGGCGACGATCGCCGCCGCGTACACGTAGTAGCTGTAGTGGAAGTGGTGGTCGTTGAGCTCGGTGTCACTGCCGTACGAGGCCGGGTAGCCGGTGAGCGTCTTCCAGTCCTTGTCGTAGCTGAACTCAGCCGCGCCGCCCGCCGTGAACCACTCCTGGAGGCGGCCCTTCATCAGGCCGAGGAGCTTGTCCCGGATGCCGGTCTGGCCGATCTGGTCGGCCACGGGCACCAGTTGGGCGAGGCGGCCGAGCGCCTTCCCGGTCCAGTACGTGTCAGCGGCCCCGGAGAACGGGTCGGAGGCGTTCGCCACCTCGTTGAGGTATCCGGTCAGCCGGGCCTTGTCCACCCCGGTGGACGCCGGCAGGGCGGGGAGCACGCCCTGGTTCTTCTGACTGGTGGTGAAGGACGCGGACTCCCGCACCTTCATGGTGCCGCGCGGGGAGACGTACGTGTACGGCGTGAGCGCGTCGGTGGTGTGCAGCCACTGGTGGCGGTACAGCGCCTGGAGCGTGCCGCGCTCGGTGCCCTCCTTCGCCTCCGTGGTCAGGCTGTAGGTCGCCTTGACCGTGCCGCCTGCGGACTCCCAGGCCACCTGGGACCCGGTGACGAAGCTGAAGGCGTACTTCCGGTAGGTCGCGAGCGCGTCCGTGGACGGCAGCACGGCGAGCGAGAAGTAGTCCTTGCCGCCGAGCCCGGCGGTGATCGCCGTGCCGGAGACGTTCCAGTCGCTGCCGGTCGGGGCGAACAGGGCGTAGTGGTGACCGGCGACCGTGATGCCGAGGACGTTGCCGTTGTCCGCGAAGACGGTGGGGGTGCCGGCCGCGGTGATGCGGGCGTCACCGCCGGAGCCCTTGGCGTACACGAAGGGCATGCCGTGCCCGATGGTCGTGCGCAGCGTGCGGGCACCGTCCGACCAGTAGGGGGTGACCGTCCAGTCGGACCAGGCATCGGCCTTGGTGTCCGGTGAGTTCAGACCGCTGAGGCCGACGGTGAGGTCGGCCTTGTGCGCGTACTCGTACTGCCGGCCCTCCCCCACGACCGCGGGCGTGGTCGGGTAGCCGACCTCCAGTCCGCCGGAGGTCGCCTGGTAGGTCAGCGGGTGCCCGTACATCGGGGTGGAGTACGGATTGCCGCCGTAACGCTGGTAGGCGAGCGAGGACCACCAGTCGTTCGTCGGGACCGGCTTGTCCTTGGCCGCCGCCGTGAGCTTGGGCGTGACGGGAGCGCCGGTGTCGGTGGTGGGACCGGACGTACCGGCGGGACGGCTGTCCGTGTAGCTGCCGGAACCGGCGGGGACGGTGGCCGCTGCCGCCGGGGACGCGGCAGGGCCCAGGCCCACGGCGGCCAGGGCGATGGCCAGGACCGTCGCCGCCGCTGGTCTGGAGAGGGAGGCTTGCATGGGGCAGCACCTCGTCATGGGGGGAGGGAGCATGCTTGAGAGCGCTCTCAGTGCCCAGGAACGTAAAACCTGTGAAGGGGAGTGTCAATAGAGCTGACACGGGCGGGAGTCGGGCGTGACGCAGGGTTGCCGTGCGTTCGAGTCTTGACCGGGGGAAGGGTCCCGAAGGCCGCTCCGCGCACAGGTTCTGAGAGCACGGAACGGCGGCGTGAATGGCCGCGCCGCACGGAAGACGGTCAGATGGCGATGATGCTGTCCATGTCGAAGTCGGATCCCGACTGCCCGTAGATGGTGATCCGGTATTTCGTCACATTCGCCCTGCCCTCCATGTGCTCACCCATGGCGAACAGCTTCAGGGTGTCGTTCTGCACATAGTAGAAAAGCGTGACACCTGCGCCATCGCGTCCGGCACTGGCGTGCCGGACCGGAAATCCGTTGTAGCGATATCTGCCGGTCGGGAGCCCTCGGCCGTCGAACGCCTTGGAGAGTGACCGCATGAGAGGGCCGAGTCTGTTTCTCTTCCGCTGCCTGGTGAGGAGTTCTGTCAGATACCCCTCCGCTCTTGTCTGAGTCAGGGGTACGGTCTCTCCACCGTTGTTCCTCCTGAGGATGACCATCTGCATCGCGCATTCCTTCCGGTCGCCGAACGCGGGGATATCGAGCCGTGTGGTCGCGGCTTTCCGTGAGAGCCAGGCCGCGCTCTCCGGGGCGGGAGCGCGGCCTGGAGTGACCGGTCGTGACGTACCGGATCAGCCGGCCGTCGGGAGCGATCTGTCCTGCTGGATCAGCAGGGGCGTGAGCAGGCTCAGGGAATCGACCGTCGTCGTCCAGTTGGGTTCGTCCGGGCCCCAGCCGTGGTCCACGTCGTAGGTGACCTCACGCTGGGCCGCGCCTGTCAGATCGACCAGGAGGCCGGGGCCGAAGGCCTGCTCGACGATCGTCGAGGTCTCGATGACCGCCGTGGCGAACATCAGGAGGACCTTCTCCACCGGCGTGAAGAAGTCCAGGTTCATTCCGTGCAGCGGGAACGCGGCCAGCGGAGTCGCCTTCGCGGCGGGCCCGGCCTCCACGTGGTTCAGCTGGGCGATGCCCGTGGTGAAGGGCCGGGTCGTGTCGTTGTCGACCGTGATGCGGCGCGTGGCGCCCGGAGTGCCCCCCACCGTGCCGGTGCCGGACATGTTGTCGACCGTCAGGGTCTGTCCGAGGGCGATGTCGTAGCTGTTGATGCCGCTGATCAGGCCTTCGGGGATGATCTCCCTCCGTGAGGTGTAGGCCTGGTACTCCTCGTGCCACGTGATGTCCGTCGTCGTCGCGTAGTCGTCGGTGACGAACCAGACCAGCGGCTTGCCGCCACCGAGGAGTTGACCGCCTTGAAGCCGTAGAGGTAGAAACCCTCGTCCACCAGCTTGTTGGCGGTGCGGTCACTCATCGTGATCGTGATCTCGTACGGGGTGCTGACCGGCATGGGACGTCCTTTCTTTCCCCGGGACCGGGGCATGCGGGCGATGGTCGGCACAGACGGTTTCGGGGGGTCCGCCGCCCGTTCACATGCGAACGGCCGTGGAATCGGATTCCCTTTTCGGGGGGGGGATCCACTGATGCTCGGCCTGCGCCAATCGGAAGAGGAAGGTCCTCTTCCTTCTGTGTGCGCTCGACGCCACGACACCAAACAGAACAACGGGGAGGAACGGACGGCGCCCGCATCATGTACGGGCGTGCGGCCCGCAGGCATTTCCCTGACAGTGATTCCTCGCGCGCCGGAGCCGCCGGAGACCCGGAGACGCCGGAACTGCCCGGAACCGCCGGAGTCGTACGGAAGGGGACGGGCCCCGCCCAGGGCGCGTCAGCCCACTCAAGTCCGTTGTTCCGGCCGCCCTTCACGGCCCGTCCGGATCATGCCCCCAGTACGTCCGTCAGCTCGCTCCGCCGCCGTATCCGCAGCTTGCGGTAGGCGTGCGTCAGATGGGTCTCCACCGTGCGCCGGGCCAGGTGCAGCAGCTCGGCGATCTCCGCGTTCGTACGCCCCTCGGCGGCGAGCTCGGCGATGCGGCGCTCGCTCCCCGTCAGAGCGGCCGATCCGGTGCGGGCCAGGGTGCGGTGGCGGGCGCCACCCTCGCGCAGGGCCTGACCGGCCAGGGCGTACAGCCGTACGGCGCCCTTGCGTTCCGCCCGCTCCGCCGCCTCGCGCAGGGAGTCGCGGGCGCGCGACCGCTCCCCGGCACCGATGAGCTGGCGGCCCTGCGCGAGCAGCGCCGGGATCAGCTCCATGTCGACGTCGACCGAGGCCGTCCGCAGGATCCGTACCGCCTCATCGGCCAGTTCCAGACCGCGCCGCCCACCGGTCACGGTGCCCAGCACGCGCAGGGCCCGGCCCACCGTGCGCGGGGTGTTCCACACCCGGGCCAACCGCAGTTCCTCCTCCGCCATGTCCAGTGCCTCGCGGGTCCTCCCCGGCGCGGACCGGCACTCGGCGACCGCGGTCCGCCACGGCGTGATGACGGGGCTGACCACCTCGCGCGCCAACTGCCGCCGCCCGCACTCCAATAAGTCGTGGAGCGCTCCCGCCGAATCACCCATGGCCGCCCTCGACACCCCCCGGGCGTAAAGGAAACGATTCAGCTCCCACGTGTCCGGTGCCCAGCTCAGCTCGAACCGCGCCGCGAACCGCCGCGCCTCGTCGGTGCGGTCGGCGTGCACGAGCGCCATCAGCACGTGTGCGTCCTTGTCGGCCGGGCCCGCACCCGCCCGCACCGGCTCCGCTCCACCGTCGAGCAGCCCGGCGTAGTCACCCCGCGCCGCCGCGATGTCGTCGCGGGTGTTGACCAGGGCGCGGTGGATCGGGTGCAGCAGGGAACAGCGCTGCAGGGCCAGGCCGCGCTCCACGAGCTGTTCCGCCTCGTCCAGTTCGTCGGCCCACTGGGCGACCGCCGCGGCCGTGCCCACCAGGAAGGGCTCGCCGAACGGGTCGGCGGGCTCGGCCAGCAGGGCGTGCAGCTGCTTCATCGCGTCCTGTGCCGAGATCCGCCCGGCTGCCGCCGCGTGCCGGACGAGCAGGGCCTGTCCGGCGGTGCCGACCAGGTCGGGGGAGCGCCCGGCCGCTTCGCCCAGCCACCGGTACGCCTCCTGCCGCAGGAACTGGTCGTGGTCGGAGAGCATCGTCGAGGCCGTCTGCACGCTGCGGGCCAGCCCCGGGTCCCCGGACAGTCCGGCCTCGGTGCGACGCAGCATCCCCATGGCCGTACGGACCTCGCCCTGACCGGCGAGGGCGGTGCCGAGGGCGAGGGCGGTGTGCACCCGGTTGCGGGGCTCGCCCTCCAGGTGCAGGGCCTCGGCCAGCCGCGAGATCGCCGCTCCGGGGTCGCCCGAGTGGTATTCCAGGGAACCCAGTTCGGTCAGCAGCCGCTGCCTGACGGCGTCGGTCAGCGGCTCGCCGAGCGCCCGGCGCAGATAGCCGACGGCGTCGCCGGTCCGTGCGGCGTCGAGGGCGACGGTCACCGCGTCCCGCAGGACGCGCAGTGCCCACGGCTCGCCGACGGCCGGGGCGCGCAGCAGATGCCGAGCGACCGCCTCGCCCCGCCCTCCCCGGGCCAGCAGCGCTTCGGCGGCGGCCCGGTGCACGGCCTGCCGTCGCGGGGTCGGCCAGCCGGAGAGCACCGCGTCCCGCAGCAGCGGATGGGCGTAGCGGCGCCGGCCGGAGGCGTCGAGGCGCAGCAGCCCGAGCCGGGTCATCGCGGTGAGCCAGCCGGCGACCCGGGCCGGATCGGCCCCGGACGCCTCGGCGAGGAGGTCGAGCGGATCGACGGCGGCGTCCGGCATGTCGGATGTCCCCACCTCCTCCAGCGCGGCGAGGGTCCGGGCCACCTCGGCGGTCGCCTTGCCCGCGCTGTCCAGCCACCAGGAGACGGCCGCCGGGTACGCCCCCGGGTAGAGGGCCGCGCAGGTGTCGGGCAACGGGAGCGGCGGGGTGCCGCACAGATCGTCCAGCAGGGCGGACAGCAGCATCGGATGGCCCGCGCCGGCCCGCACACACGCCGCCGTCCACTGGGGGTCGGCCGCGGGTAGGAGCGCTCCCAGCATCTCGGCCGACGCCGCGTCGGTGAGCGGGGCGAGGGTGTGCGTACGGACGAAGGAGGTGGAGAGCGCGCGGGCGAGACCGGCGGGCTGCGGGTCGATGTCGTACTGACGGCGTTCGGTGGCCACCAGCAGCACCGGCAGGCCGTCGAGACGGCCCGCCACCTCGGCGAGCCACCGGCGGGAGGAGGGGTCGGCCAGGTGGACGTCGTCCACCGCCAGCAATATCGGTGACTCCGCGGCGAGTGAGCGCAGCAGCTCCCACAGACGGTCGGCCCTGCGGTGGTAGTCGGCGGACGGCATGCCCGCGTACTCCGGTACGTGGCCCAGGAGGCGGCCCACCGCGGAGAGGGGCACATCGACGTCCTCCGGGGAGCAACGCGCGCGCCGCACCCGCAGGCCGCGGCGCTCGGCGTGTTCGGCGGCGGCCTCCAGCACGGACGTACGGCCCGTCCCAGTGGCGCCCTGGAACAGGACGAGACCTCCCGCGCCGCCGAGGGCCCGCTCCGTCTCTTCCGCCAGCAGCATGTGGGCGTGGTCACGTTCGCGCAGCGCTCGGGTCATCCAGGGCCTCCTGAGAAGATGGTGCGCGCCGTCTGCATGAGAGAGGAACCGGCGCGAGTGCAGGTGGCGTGATATGGCCCACACGCCCCGACAAAGCCCCCCGGATCGGGCGCTGGTGTGTCCAGGGTCACGTTCTCTGCCCCCTCGGACCACCCCTCCCCGGCCCTGCCGCCCTGACCTGCGGTGATCAGTCTGCCCCGTCGGACATGCGCGGGGGTCTCCGCGCTTGTCTCGTGGTGTCCCTCGTGGTCCTCCACGATTGCGGGCGCCGCGGCGGTCACCGATGTTTGGATCACCGCTTTCCCGCCCACGGCCTCGTCCGTGGCGATCCGTGAACAGAGGACAGCCGTTGCTCAGCTCGCCCCGGACCAGCCCGGACACCTCGGCCCCAGGGGCCCGGGTGCCCGTCTCCGTGTCCGCCCCCGACCCGATCAGCCGCGAGGGCGCGTCCAGCCAGCTGCGCCGCCACCCGGAGGTCGAACTGCGCGAGGAGTCCCGCCCCGGCACGGTGGCCCTGCTGATCGAGGACGCCCTCGACGAGGCGGCGCTCTCCCGGGTCCGCCGGGTCGTGCGCAGCGAGGGAGCACGCGCCGTGCTCGTCGTGGACTCGATCCGCGAGAACGAGCTGCTGGACGTCATCGAGGTCGGTGTCGGCGCGATCGTGTGGCGGCGTGAGGCCACCGCCCATCGGCTGGTGCAGGCGGTGCTGGCCGCCGCCCGTGGCGAAGGTGACCTGCCCGCGGACCTGCTCGGCAGGCTCATCAGTCAGGTGGGCACCCTGCACCGGGGCGGCGCCGGACGGCAGGGTGGACCCTCCCTGGGGCTCACGTCCCGCGAGGTGGACGTGCTGCGGCTGGTCGCCGAGGGCCTCGACACCGGTGAGATCGCCGGGAAGTTGTCCTATTCGGAACGTACCGTCAAGAACGTCATGCACGGGCTGACGACCCGTCTGCACCTGCGCAACCGGGCGCACGCCGTGGCACATGCCCTCCGGGAGGGCTACATCTGACCGCCGGGGCAACCGGCGGCGTGCCTGCGGGCAGCACCGCTGTCCGCAGGCCGTCCCCGGCGTGCCTGTGATCCGGGCGCCGGACCGGGCACGATCGGCCGAGGACGGCTCCGAGCGGCGCCGGACGTACGGCAGGCACCACGGCAGGGCGGGAGCACGAGCGTGATCCACGAGGTGGACGAGGTCATCAAGAGCCTCCTCGGCAGCGGGGCCCTGGCGGGAGCGGGCATCGACGTGTCCTTCGAGGCACCCACCCGTGACTGGGCGTCACGGCGCAACGCCCCCGTGATCAACACCTACCTGTACGACATCCGCGAGGACGTGTCCCGCCGGCAGCGCGGCCACACGTCGGTGCGCGACGAACGGAACATCGTGGTGCGCCGCAGCCAGCCGCCGCGCTGGTTCCGGCTGTCGTACCTCGTGACGGCGTGGACGAAGACCCCGCAGGACGAACACCGGCTGCTGTCCGCCGTGCTGGCGACGCTGCTGCCCCGGGAGCTGCTGGCCGCCGAGGAACTCCCGGGCTCGCTCGGCCGGCTGGGCCTGTCGGTGCCGCTGACGGTGGCGGGCATCCAGTCGGAGTCGCGGTCCTTCGCCGAGATCTGGTCCGCGCTGGGCGGCGAACTCAAGCCCTCGCTGGACCTGGTGGTGACCGCGCCCTTCCCCGCCTTCCCCGAGTACGACGCCGGGCCCCCGGTCACCGAGGGTGCCACGATCCGGGTACGCGAACTGGACGGCGCCGGTCCGGAGCCCGGAGGGCGCTCCCACCGGCCCCACCAGATCGCGGCGGCCCGCGCCGCCCACGAGGAGGCCGCGGCCACGCGCGGCGCGGAGAAGCGATGACCTCCCCGCACCCGGCCGCGGAAGCCACCCCCGCCGAAGCCCCCGCCGAAGCCGCTCCCGCCGGGGTGGCCGACGGTCCTGACCACCGCCCCTCCCACCCGCTGCTCGCCCGGCTGGACGGGCTGCGGCGCACGGTCACCGCGCTGGTCGAGCACCGCTCCGCCGGCGACCCGACGGCGGACGATCCACTGCGCGGCCTCTTCCTGTCCGACGAGGCCGTGGGCCATCTGCTGCGCAACTGGCCGGCCCGTGGCCGCGACAGCGACGTACCGCCGCGGACACCGGCAGGGTGGCCCGACGGCTCCGACGACCGGCTGGCCCGGACCGCCGCACGGCTGCGGCTGTCCGAGACGGACACGGCCGTCCTGCTCATCGCCCTCGCCCCCGACCTCGACCGCACCTTCGAACCGCTCTACGGCTACCTCAACGACGACGTGAGCCGCCGCCGAGCCACCACGGGCCTCGCACTCGACCTGTGCGGGCTGCCCGGGCACCTGCCCGAGGCCCGCGCGATCCTCCACCCCGCGGCCCCGCTGCGTGCCCTGGGCCTGCTGGAGGTCCAGGAGCCCGAACTCCCCTTCCTCGCACGCTCGTTGCGTGTGCCGGACCGGGTGACCGCACATCTGCTCGGTGACGACACCCCGGATGCCGCGCTCCTGGGGCTGCTGCACCCGATGCCGGACCCGCTCCCCGCCACCGGTCCCGACGATCCCGACGCGGCCTTCGGGCAGCAGCTGGCGGCCCGGCTGCACGACGGCCCGCTCACCGTCTACCTGCGGGAACACCGCGAGGGCGACGGCCTGGCCGCCCTCGCGACCGCTCTGCGCACGGCGGGCGTCGAAGCGCTGCGCTTCTCGGCCCCCTCCGCCCCCGCGAGGCCCTCGGACCGTGCGGATCCCCCCGGCCCGTCGGACGCCCCGGACGCCTCGGACGGGTCCGTCTCGGAGAGCTCCGTGCGCGCACTGCTGCGGGAAGCGCGCCTCGGCGGCCGGGCGATCGTGGTGTCCGGTCTCAGCGACCGCCCGGGCCCGCTGGTCGAGACGCTCACCCGCGCGACGGACGTGACGGTGCTGCTGGCCGACCCACGCCCGTACGACCCGCACTGGTCCCCGCACGACCCGCTCGTGCTCCGGGCGCCGCGGCGCCCGGCCGGCGGAACCGCCGCCTGGCAGGCCGCCCTGGGGCCGGACGCCGACCCTCTCGACCTGACCGCCACCGTGGCGCCGTACCACCTCGGCGGCGAGCGCATCGGCCGCGCGGCCCGAGCCGCCCTGGCACTGGCCGCCTTCGACCGGACGCCCCTCAGCGCCGCCCACATCCGGCTCGGCGCCCGCCAGCAGTCCGCGTCGGGGCTCGAACAGCACGCCCGCCGGATCCACCCCGCCGTGGGCTGGCAGGACCTGGTCCTCCCTGCCGGGCCCCTCGCCGAGCTACGGGAACTCGCCCTGCGCGCCCGCCACCGCGACCGCGTCCTGGGTGACTGGCGGCTCAGCGCGGGCGGTGGCCGCGGCCGGGGTGTCGTCGGCCTGTTCGCGGGCGAGTCCGGCACCGGAAAGACACTGGCGGCGGAGGTGGTCGCGGCCGACCTGGGCCTCGACCTCTACGTGGTGCAGCTGTCCTCGATCGTGGACAAGTACATCGGCGAGACCGAGAAGAACCTCGAACGGATCTTCACGGAGGCCGACAGCACCGACGCCGTACTCCTCTTCGACGAGGCCGACGCCGTCTTCGGCAAGCGGTCCGAGGTCAAGGACTCCCACGACCGCTACGCCAACATGGAGAGCTCCTACCTCCTGCAACGCCTGGAGTCCTTCGACGGCATCGCACTGCTCACCACCAACCTGCGCGCCAACATCGACGAGGCGTTCACCCGCCGCCTGGACCTGGTGGTCGACTTCCCGTTCCCGGACGCCGGCCAGCGGCTGGCCCTGTGGCGGCACGGCCTGGCCCACGTCCCGTCCGCCGAGGACATCGACGCCGCGCCGCTGGCCCGGGACTTCGAGCTGGCCGGCGGATCGATCCGCAGCGCGGTGGTCACCGCCGCCTACCTCGCCGCCGGCCGGGACGAGCCGGTCGGCGCGGGCGACCTCCTGGAGGGCGCCCGCCGCGAATACCGCAAGGCGGGCCGGCTGGTACCGGGCGAGGCGAACTGGTGACGGCCGGTGCACCGCACCGGCCGTCACAGGAGCCACGCGTCACACGGTGAGCTTGAAGGCCTCCAGCTGGCGCTTCAGCTTCAAGTCGCTGCCGGAGTAGACCCAGCCCGGGTCGGGCTGACTGCAGCTGCGGGCCAGCCAGCCCTGGTCCCTCACGTGGGCGGTCTGGCAGACCGACACCGAGCCTCCGGCAACCTCGATGCCGAACCCCTGCAAGGGGGAGTCCGATTCCTTGGTGCTGCCGAGGTACAGGTCCTTCCCGGCGTCCACGGCCTTCCAGGGGTCGCCATCCTTCCAGCCCTCGACCACGTAGGCGGAGCCGCCCCGCAGGCCGCCCTCCACGCCGAACACCGCGATGTTGAGGGACTTGATCGGCAGCGTCTTGCCGACCGTGCCGGCCTCGTTGCCGTCGCACACCGGGTCCTGCCAGCCGTGGTCCGCGACATAGGCGCGGTAACAGATGTGAGGGCCGGGAATGCGCTCGGCCACCTCGCGCGCCGCGACGGCCGCCGTCCGCTCCGGAGCCTTCGGCTCCTCCTCGTCCCCGCCCCCTCCAGCGCCTTCACCGCCGCCGTCTCCGGGCTTCTCCGCCTCTTCCGCGGCGGGCTCCTCCTTCGGCGCCGGAGCGGCGAGCGAGGGCGCCGGCGGTGCGTCGGCCTCGGGCGGCGGCAGGGTGCTGACGGAGTTCTCGGCCTTCTCCGTCGCCCGGCTCCCCACCTCGGGCTTGTACGACAGCCAGAGCACGACGAACACGATGGCCAGCGTCAGAAGCAGGCCGAGCACGGTGGCCAGCCAGCCGGGCAGGAACCCACGCTGGACGTACGTGCCGTCCACGTCCACGCTCGCGACACCGGAACGCTTGAGCGCCAGCGCGTAGGGCTGCTCCTCCTTCGAGCCGAACCAGATGATCTGCCGTGGTTTCAGCGTCGTCGTGACGAACGCGGCCCGGCCCGGCTCGATCTGGACGTTGCTCGGCCGGATGTCGTACGACAACCGGTCACCGGCGTCACTGCCACTGAGCGAGGCGGTGACCTTGGTGTTGCCGACGTTGTCGATCGCGAGCCGGGGCCGGCCACGGAAACGGCCCTTGACGACCGGCGGCACCAGCTCGGCCCTCACCTCCGTGAAGGGCGTGATGCTCAGGTTGCCCTCCGGGACGGTCACCGCGTCCGGATGCTCGGTCGGCGTGATCCGCACGGCGTACGGATTGGGCCCGGCGGTGGCGTCCGGCGTGCGCGGCGGGGCGAACGTCAGGTCCACCGAGCCGGTGGTCCCGGGGTAGAGGCGGAGCGTCTGCGGCTCGACGGTGGTCCAGGGGGCGAGAGCGCCGATCGGTTCGAATCGGTACTCGTCCACCACGTCGCCCGTGTTGCGCAGCCGCAGCCGCACGGTCGTGCTGCTGCCGGGGTCGACGGTGGTGGAGATGGGTTCGAGAGAGGTCCAGAGGCTCACGGATCAAAGATAGGGAGAACGGCTCACCGTCGTCGCAGGACTCGGGGCAGGATCCGATGCCCCAACGGGCAGCCCTGACACCCCGGTCCGCCCGACGCTCCGCTCCCCTGTCCTCCGGCCGTTCCTGGCCGGTGACGCCGAGGTCGGGGAGTCTGGGAGCATGCTGCTGCCACCGACGTACGGGAAGACCGAGCTCATGGAGGTCGTCCGCATCAACGACCCCCTCAGGCACCTCGATTCGGAGGATCTGGCAGGCGTCACCGTCGCCCTCTGGGAGCGCGACCGAGCCCAGCAGGCCCTGTCCCTGATCGCCGGCCTGCCCAGCGGTGAACAGAGCCGCTGCTTCCTCCCCGGCTGGGGAATCCGGGCGCACGACACCACCCACCAGCTCTTCGAGATCGCCTTCTGCTTCCGCTGTCACGGTGCCCGCGCCTGGGCACCGGACCTTCCCGTCGCACGACGACGCCAGAGCTTCGACGCGGAGAGCCCCGCCGCCCTTGAACTGCTGCGCCGTTTCCGCTCCGGCCCGCCGGACTGAGACAGCGGGCCTCCAACGGCGCGCCCTGTCGCACGGGCGTGCCCTTGTGGGCAGCGGGAGTGCCCTCGGCCAGGCCCCGCAGGACGTTTCGGGAGACGCGCTTCGCGCGTGAAGGTGAGAGCCGTCCTGTCTCGTACCCCGAGGAGAGCAGAGCATGCCGTCCTACCTGTCACCCGGCGTATACGTCGAGGAGGTGGCCAGCGGCTCGCGCCCGATCGAGGGTGTGGGCACGTCGGTCGCTGCCTTCGTCGGGCTCGCGTCCACCGGTCCCCTCAACGAACCCACCCTGGTGACCAACTGGACACAGTTCGTCGCCTCGTTCGGTGACTTCACCGACGGGTACTACCTGGCGCACTCCGTCTACGGCTTCTTCAACAACGGCGGCAGTGCCGCCTACGTCGTGCGGGTCGGCGGCTCCGCCGAGGACGCGACCGGCGAAGCCCCCGCCGCGGTGACCGGCTCCCGGACCCCGGCCGCGCTGCCGACCGGTGAGCCGCAGCAGCTGGGCACCTTCACGGTGACGGCGCTCGCACCCGGGCAGAGCGGCCCGCTGACCGTCGAGGTCGCCGACCCCGAGGGCGAGGGCCCGGCCGAGCGGTTCAAGCTGGTCGTCAAGGACGGCGAGAAGACCGCCGAGACCTTCGACGTGACCGCCAAGAAGAGCGGCCGCAACTACGTCGTCACCCAGGTCAAGGAGCGCTCCAAGCTCATCGCCGTACAGGAGGCCGCGCCCGCCGCGCAGCTCGTCCGGCCAGACAACCAGACCGTGGCGCTCGCCGCCCCGGCCCCCGCGGCCCCGGCCGTCCCGGCCGCTGAGAACTCCGCCCACCCCGGGCCCGCCCAGTACCTCGGCGACTCCGCGGACCGCACCGGCTTCGGCGGCCTGGAAGCCGTGGACGAGATCTCGATGGTCGCCGTCCCCGACCTGATGGCCGCCTACCAGCGCGGCGCGATCGACCTGGAGGCCGTCAAGGCGGTCCAGCTCGGCCTCATCGCGCACTGCGAGCTGATGGGCGACCGCGTCGCGGTCATCGACCCGCCGCCGGGCCTGAACGCCCGGCAGATCAGGGTCTGGCGCCAGGAGACCGCCGGCTACGACTCCAAGTTCGCCGCCCTGTACTACCCCTGGATCAAGGTCTTCGACCCGGCGTCCGGCCAGTCACGTCTGGTCCCGCCGAGCGGTCACGTCTCCGGCATCTGGGCCCGCAACGACTTCGAGCGCGGCGTGCACAAGGCGCCGGCCAACGAGGTCGTACGCGGCGCCGTTGACCTGGAGATCCAGATCACCCGGGGCGAGCAGGACCTGCTCAACCCCATCGGCGTCAACTGCATCCGCGCCTTCCCCGGCCGCGGTGTCCGCGTCTGGGGCGCCCGCACCATGTCCTCCGACCCGGCCTGGCGCTACCTGAACGTACGCCGGTACTTCAACTACCTGGAGGAGTCGATCCTGATCGGCACCCAGTGGGTGGTGTTCGAGCCGAACGACCAGAACCTGTGGGCCCGCATCCGGCGCAACGTCTCGGCGTTCCTGGTCAACGAGTGGCGCAGCGGCGCCCTGTTCGGCTCCCGGCCCGAGGAGGCCTTCTACGTCAAGTGCGACGAGGAGACCAACCCCCCGGAGTCCGTCGACGTCGGCCGGGTGATCTGCGAGATCGGCATCTCACCGGTCAAGCCCGCCGAGTTCGTCATCTTCCGGCTCGCCCAGTTCTCCGGCGGCAGCGGGGAGCTGGAGGAGTAGGTCACCGGCCTGCGCCACAGCCCCCGTACGCACTCGACACAAACATTTCGGTAGGACGGACAGCAGATGAGCATCGGCCAGGGTGACTCGTTCACCTCACATAACTTCGGCCTCCAGATCGACGGCGTGATGGTCGAGTACCTCGCGGAGGTCAACGGCCTCAGCATCGAGCAGGACGTCATCAAGCACCTGCAGAACTCCGCTCAGGGCAAGCCCGAGGTGAGCCTCATGCCGGGCACCCAGAAGGACGGGCAGTGCACGGTGGTGCGCGGTATGACGCCGTCGCCGTCGTTCACGACGTGGATCAACGACTCGATCGCCGGTCAGATGTCCACGGCCCGCAAGAACGCCTCCATCATCGTGATGGACTACCAGAACAACCCGGTGAAGCGCTACAACATGCGCAACGCCTGGTGCAGCAAGATCGACGCCAGCGCCCTGAAGGCCGGTGAGGCCTCGGCGCTGACGGAGACCGTGACCATCGTCTTCGAAGAACTGGTCATCGAGTAATGCGGCGCACTTCGGCCAGGGCGTCCGCGAGCCCGCTCGCGGACGTACCGGCGCCCGAGGCCGTGGCGGTGCCTGAGCAGACGCCTGCTCAGGCCCCGGCTGCGGCCCCGGTGCCGCAGCGGCTGCAGACGGAGTTCCCCTTCGAGCTGCCGCGTGGCTACGTCGACGAGGCGGGCACCGTGCACCGGGACGGCGTGATGCGGCTGTCCACGGCCCGCGACGAACTGATCCCGCTCCGGGACGTCCGCGTCCAGGAGAACCCGGCGTACCTCTCGGTGGTGCTGCTCGGCCGGGTCATCACCCGGCTCGGCACGCTGTCGATGGTGCACGACGGGACGGTGGAGAACATGTTCGCCTCCGACCTCGCGTTCCTGCAGGACTTCTACCGGCAGATCAACGCCGAGGGCCACACACGGGCGGCGGTCGAGTGCCCGCACTGCTCCGAGCCCTTCGAGGTGGAACTCGGCGGGAGCCGCCTGGGGGAATCGTGACGTACGCGACCGACCGGCTGCACGAGGAGATCGCGTACGTCGCCTATCACTTCCACTGGGATCTGGACGCCATCCTGGACCTCGAACACCATGACCGCCGCTTGTACGCGGACCGGATCGCGTCCTTCGTGACGCGCGCCGGGGCGGAGGGCTGAGCCGTGGGATTCCTCGACCGGCTGCGCGGGCGTGAGGACAACGCGCCCGCGCCCGTACCCGTACCCGCGCAGGACACCGGGACGGGCTCGGGCCCCGGCGCGGCGCCCACCGCCGTCGCGGCGTGGACGGGGCTGCCGCCGATCCAGCGGGCCATGGGTTCCGGACGGTCGGCGGTCGCGGACCCGGGGTTCGGCGGACGGCTGCCCACGTGGCAGAACCCCTCCTTCACCGGGACGCCGTCCATCGGCGTCATGAACACCGCGCCGGACAACCTCCTCTCGGGGGCGCTGACCGGTTCGGGCCGCCCGGCCGCCGGTCTCGAAGGGCCCACGGGAGCCCTTCCGTTGGCGTCAGGCGCGGGAGAACCCGTGGTGCAGCGGGCCCCTGCGGTGCCGCTGCGCGCGCTGCCCACGGCACGCCGGTCGTCCACGGCGGGGTCGGCGGCGGCGCCTGTGGCAGCTGGGGGCGCCCGCCCCGCTCCTGCTGCGCCTGATGCGTCCGCTGCGGCTGTCCCGTCGGCCGCCGCCTCCCTGCCGGTGTCTTCGACGGTGCCCTCGGCGGTGACGCCTCCGGTCGCCCCCGTCGAGCCGTCGGCGACGGCACCGTCGGGGTCGTCGGCCGTGCCCGTGCGGGCGGTCCGGGGCCCTGGCCCCAGGAGCGCCCCGGCACCGGCCCACGGTGTCCGGGTCGCGCCCGTACCGCCCGCCTCTCCCCGGGCCCAACGCCTGACCAAGGCCCCGGCCGTGCAGCGGCGGACGCTCCCGGCGACACGGCGGCAGGCGACGGCGCCAGGGGTGACGGCCGGGAGCACGGCGCGTGCCTCCGGAGCAGCGGCACCGGCCGAGGCCGACCGAGGGGGAGACGGAGCGCCCGTCTCCCCCCGCTCCGCGCTCCCCCCGCAGAGCGCGCACCGGCCTGCGGCGACCGGCGCCGCCCCCGTGCAGCGTGCGGTGGCCCGGCGCGACACCGCACCGGCCCGCCCTGCTGCGGCAGCGGACACCAGGACGCCCGGTGCCGGTGGGGTTCCGGGGGTCCGGCCGGGCCGGACCGCGCCCGAGGAGGGAGCGGCACGCGGCAATCCGGGCACGCTCCCCGTCGCTCCGGCCGTCGCCTCCCCCGCGCCCGTCGCTCCGGGCCCCTCCCGTGCCCCAGCCACCCAGGATCCGAGCCCGGCTCCGGCTACTGCTCCAGCTCCAGTTCCGGTTCCGGTTCAGCGTGCCGTGGCCGAGAGTGCGAGGCCCTCCTCGCCCGACAGCCCCCGGTCCGGGGCAACTCCCCCACCCGCAGGGCCGACCCCGCCCGGCCCCAGGCCGGTGCGGCAGGACGCTCCGCGCGGCCTCGGACGCCCCGTGGACGCGTCCCGGGCCGCGTCCGCCCAGCCGGAGAAGCCCCCGCGCGCGAGCCGCGCCCCGGGCGTGCCGAGCAGCCCCGTCACCGGAGGTGGCCCGCCCGCCTCGAAGGCCGTCGTCCAGCGGCGTACGCCCGACACCGGTCGCCCCGGCCCGACACCCGCAACGGCTCCGGTTCCCCCTCCGCTTCCGGCTCCGCTTCCGACCCCGGCCCCTGCTCCGGTCAGGCCGGCGTCGCCGGCTGCCCCTGTCTCCGGCGACCGCAGCACGGAAGCCGTACGCGCCGACGGACAGCGCCCGGTGCAGCGCTCCGAGGCGAGGCCGTCCACCCCCGGCGCGAACCCGGCTGCCGCCCTGCCCGCCCCACCGATCGGCGACACCGGCACCGGCACCGGGCGGTCCGCTTCGCCGACCGCGCCCCCCGTCGGCTCTCCGGCCGCGCCGTACCCGGTGCAGCGCGCCGTATCGGCACCCCGCAGCCCGGTCACCCCTGCCCCCGGAGCCCATTCCGGCGCACCGGCACCGGTCCGGAGCTCCGCATCGACCACCCCCGGCCCGGCCACATCCGCTCCCGCCGCGCGCCCGGCCCCCGGCGCCACCCCCGCCGTCCCTCCGGGTGCCCCGGCCCCGGTGCAGCGCGCCGCCTCCGCTGCCCACGGCCCTGCCTCCCCTGCTCCCCGGCCGGCAACCCACCTCCCGGTGGCGCCGGGTGTGAACACGGCGCCGAAGCCGACGCGCTCCCGCACGGGTCTCGGCGCCCCGGTGTCCTCCTCCCCGGTCTCCGCGCCTACGGCGTCCCGCACGCCCGCAGCACCCGCACACGTACAGGCGGTTCCCCGGACCCCGGCGCCCGCACAGCCCTCCGCACCGGCCCCCGGGGCACAGGAGGTCCGCCGCTCGGCGGCTCCCCCTCCCGCCGGAGAGCCTCAGGTCCAGCGCGCCTCGGTCGCCGCCTCGTCTTCTCCGAGCGCCCCCGTGCGGCGCCGGCCCTCGCTCGGTGCACCCCTCCGCTCCGCCCCCGTGGACGCGGTCCCGCTCATCGCCTCGCCCGTGCCAGGAACCGGCCGGCCCAACACCGCCCCCGCGCCGACAGCACCGGGTGCGCCGACCGTCCAGCGGGCCGCCACCTCGGCCTCCGGCGCCCTCGCGCCGAGCGGCATGCCCCCCGCCGCGGCCCCCCGTCCCCCGCTGCCCACGGCCGCCGCGCCCCCTCAGCTGCCCGCGCCCACGGCCCCGCCCACGGCCGCCGCCGTCCCGCCCGCACCCCCCACCCATCACATCCAGCGCCGAGCCGTCCCTTCCACGGCCGTACCGCTGCGCACCCTCACGCCGCCCCGGGCCGCCACCGCCGCGTCCCCCCTCCCCGTCGCGTCCCTCACCCCGCCCCCGGCCTCGGCACCGGAACCGGTCCGCCCCGTCCAGTCCAGCAGCGCGTCGGCTCCCACCGTCCAGCGCCTCGGCAACGGTTCGGCCATCGGCGCACTCGCCGCGGCGGCGGCCGGCACGGTGTCCTCCACCCTGGGCCGTCTCCGGTCCCAGCGGAGTGACCACACCACCCCTCCGCCGCCCTACGAACCGCCCTCCGGCGGCCCGCCCCCGGGCTCGCCACCGCCGTACTCCCCGCACCCGGGCGGCAGCGCGTCGACGCCGAACTCCCAGCCCCCGTCGGACGATTCACCGCCCGGGTACACGGCCGTACCGCCCGGCGGATTCGACCCGCGGGAGCTCACCGACTTCCAGCTCGACGAGCTGGTGCACCGGATCATCGGCCGCATCACCCGTCTCATCCGCACCGAGTTGCGGCTGGACCGTGAACGGATCGGCAGACTCCGCGACCCCCGGCACTGACCGGTCGCCTCCACCGGGCGCCGGCCACCCACCCCACCCACGACGTATCCGACGAAAGGCCGACCCGCGATGCCCCGCCAGGACCCGGGCTCCACCATCTGGTTCACCCTCACCATCGACGGCGAGAGCCTCGGGTACTTCAACGGGTGCGAGGGCCTGTCGTCCCAGGTGGAGATCGAGCAGCGCCAGGAGGGCGGCAACAACGGGTTCGTGTGGCAGCTGCCCACCCGGGTCACCTTCCCCAACATCCGGCTGACCCGCCCCCTCACCCCGGACACCACCAAGGTCGCCAAGTGGATCTCCTCCGTGCAGACGGGGATCAACCGGCCCACGGCGCAGATCTCCGCCCTGCGCGCGGACGGGTCCCTGGTCGCCCGTTGGGGACTCATCGACGTACTGCCGGTCAGCTGGCAGGGCCCCAGCCTCGACCCGAACAACCCGGCCGTGGCGAACGAGGTCCTGGAGATCGCCCACCACGGCTTCACGGACTGACGGCCCCACGGAGCAGAGAGGAAGACGAGGAAGACCCATGGCAAAGAGCAGCAAAGGCGCGGGCAAGAGCCTCGTACGCGCCGGCCTCGCCATCCACGAGCCCCCGGTGGGAACGAGCACCACGCCCGGCGCGCTCATGCGGACGTTCAGCTTCGAGTTCAACCCGGCGCAGCTGTCCCTCAGCCAGCGCGCCCAGTGGAAGGCCACCCCGACGGCGGCCGTACGCGACGGTTCGAAGCCGGAGTTCATGGGCGCCGAACCACGCGAGATGACCCTGGAGATCTTCCTGGACTCCTCCACCAAACCGACGGGCAACTCGGTGCTGAAGAAGGTGGAGTCGCTGCTGGGCTGCTGCGAGGTGACCGCCCAGAGCATCGCCGCCAACCAGCCGTCGCCGCCGTGGGTGGTCTTCCAGTGGGGTTCCTTCTCCACGGCCCGCTTCACCGCGTACGTCAGCTCCATCGAGGCGTCGTACAGCCTCTTCGGCACCACCGGCGTCCCCATCCGCGCCACCTGCCAGGTGCAGTTGCACGAGATCCCGGGCAAGACCAAGGGCCAGAACCCGACCTCGGGCGCGCTCACCGCCCAGCGCGTGCACCGGGTCGTCGCGGGTGACTCGCTGCAGTCGCTGGCCTGGCGTGAGTACGGCAACGCCACCGCCTGGCGCGCGATCGCCGAGGCCAACGGCATCGACGACCCGTCGCAGCTGCCCTCCGGCACCGAACTCCTGCTGCCCTCGGCGGAGGAGGTGGGTCACTGATGGTGCAGACCGCGTTCTCCAGCATCATGCAGGTCACCGTCGACGGGGCGAAGTTGCCCGCCGTCATCGCCCCGATGCTCGTCGAGGGCTGGGTCGACCAGGGGGCCGGTGTGCCCGCGGCGTTCCGGCTCACCTTCCGTGACCCCTACCACCTGGTCCTCGGCGAACTGAAGGTGAAGTTCGGCTCCAGGGTGGTCCTCACCCCGGTGGCGGACGGCCAGGGCGTCGGGAAGCCGCTGATGACCGGCGAGGTCACCGGCATGGAGGCCGACTACGACGGCACCGGCAGCTTCACCGTGATCCGCGGCTACGACTTCGGGCACCGGCTGATGCGTCAGCGCCGGGTGGCCGCGTACCGCAACCAGTCGGCCTCCGACATCGCCCGCGATCTCGTCCGTATGGACGGGGTGCCGGTCGGCCGGATCCAGGCGACGAAGGGCGCGTACGGCTTCATCAGCCAGTCCAACGTCACCGACTGGGACTTCCTCGCCCGGCTCGCCGACGAGAACAACATGGTGATGTCCCTGGACGCCAAGGGGAAGTTCCGGTTCGTCAAGCCGAACCCCTCGGACGGCGCGCCCTCTCCCGGCACCGACGGCGACAAGAGCGCCTTCGTCCTCCAGGCCGGTCACGACATCCTGCGGCTGCGGGCGGCGGTGACCGCGGCCGACCAGGTCGGCGAGGTCGAGTCGCGCGGCTGGAACGTCACCACCAAGAAGAAGATCACCGAGGTCTCGCCCGCGAAGACCGACCCGGGCATCAGCATCGGGCTCACCCCCGGCGAGGCCGCCGGGAAGTTCAAGGCCGCCAAGCTCGTCGAGACCAGCAACCCCTACGACAAGCAGGACGAGGTCAGGCACGCCTCGAAGGCCCTCGCCGCCGACGTCACCTCCTCCTTCGCCGAGCTGGAGGCCGTGGTGCGCGGCAACCCGGACCTGCGGCCCGGCGTGCCCGTGGCCCTCGCCGACGTCGGCAAGCCCTTCGAGGGGAAGTACACCGTCACCTCGGTGCGCCACGTCTTCGGCGACGGCAAGCACTACGAGTCCTGGGTCACCGTCAGCGGACGGCAGTGGCGTTCGCTGTACGGGCTGGCCTCGGGCGGCGGCAACGCGGACAGCGGGAGCGCCCGGCTGCCCAGCGTCGCCAACGCCATCGTCACCGACGTACAGGACCCGCTCAAGCAGGGCCGGGTCAAGCTCCAGTTCCCGTGGCTGGACAACACCTACGTCAGCGACTGGGCGCGCAGCGTGCAGCTCGGTGGTGTGGGAGGCGGCGGAGTCTTCCCCATGGACGTCGGCGACGAGGTGCTGGTCGCCTTCGACCGGGGCGCGCTGGACCACCCGTTCGTGATCGGCGGGCTCTACAACGGCCGGGACCTGCCCACCAAGGTCCCCGATGTCCCCCTGCACGACGGGCTGAAGAAGAAGGCCACCCGGCACACCCTGTCCGACCGGCAGGGCAACCGCGTCGACCTGCTCAGCCAGCGGACCGGCGGGCGGAAGCAAGGCGTCCGGATCGCCAGTGGTGACGACAGACTGACCATCAACCTCGACCGCACCCAGACCGAGATCACCGTCGACAGCGCGGGCTCCGTCTCCATCACGGGCAGCCGGTCGGTGTCGGTGGAAGCGGGCACGGACCTCTCGCTGAGCGGACGCCGGGCGGTGACGATCAAGAGCGGCGGGCCTCTCACCCTTCAGGGGCAGGGCATGGTCAACCTCAGGTCGATGGGCGGCGTGGTCAGCGTGAACGCGATGGGCGCCCTGAACCTGTCGGCGACCGGCGCGGCGTCGCTCTCCGCGACGGGGATCGTGTCGGTCCAGTCCGTGGCCAACGTGAACATCAAGGCCATCAAGCTCGACCTCATGGGCGGCTTCTTCGTCAACACCATCAAGTACCCGTTCGGATGACCGAACGACCGTACCCGCGTGCCGGGTCCGTACCGAGAAGAAGGCAGGTGGCCCCCTGATGGCCGAACAGTTCGTCGGCTCCGGCTGGGCGTTCCCGCTGCGCATCGGGCCCACCGGCGGCATCGCCCTCGTCAGTGGGGAGCGGGAGGTCGAGGAGGCCATCAGGCTCGTCCTGGCCACCGCCCCGGGCGAGCGGCCGATGCGGCCCGACTTCGGCTGCGCCATCCACGACCTCGTCTTCGCGCCGGTCAACGAGCAGACCGCCGGCCGCATCCAGCACGAGGTCCACATCAGCCTGGACCGCTGGGAGCCCCGCATCGAGGTCCACGAGGTCGAGGTCACCGCCGGCGGGGAGCAGAACGTCCTGTTCATCGACGTCCGTTACTCGATCCGCGGCACCAACAACCCGCGCAGCCTCGTCTTCCCCTTCTACGTCATCCCCTCCCACGAGGAACCGGGGGAGCCGGGCCCCTCCGGCAGCCCCGGTATCCCCTCCGAAAGCGACGGCTGATGTCCCTGCCCTCCCCCAACCTCGACGACCGTCGCTTCCAGCAGTTCGTCGACGACGCCAAGCGCTACATCCAGCAGCGCGCACCGGAGTGGACCGACCACAACGTCTCCGACCCCGGTGTCACCCTCGTCGAGACGGTCGCCCACATGGCCGACCAGATCGTCTACCGTCTCAACCGGGTGCCGGAGAAGAACCACCTGGCCTTCCTCGACCTCGTCGGCATCACCCTCTTCCCCCCGTCCGCAGCCCGCACCGACGTGACGTTCTGGCTGTCCGCCCCGCAGGAGGAAGCGATACAGGTACCGGTCGGCACCGAGGTGGCGACCGTACGCACGGAACGTGAGTCGGCCGTCGTCTTCGCCACCGAACGCGAACTCGCCGTCGTGCCCAGCACGCTCCGGCACCTCGTGGTGCAGCACCACGGCAAGCCCGTCACCGACCGGACCACCGACCTCGCCGAGGGCAAGGACCTGCTCTGCTTCGCGGAGTCCCCCGCCCCGGGCGACTGCATGCTCTTCGGCCTCACCGCCGCCGTCCCGCACTGCGCACTCGCCCTCGAACTCGACAGCCGCGTCGACGGCGTCGGCGTCGACCCCCGGCAGCCCCCGCTCGTGTGGGAGGCGTGGACCGAGGACGGCTGGCGGCCCTGCGAGGTCGACCGCGACGGCACCGGCGGCCTCAACCGGCCCGGCGACGTCGTCCTGCACGTCCCCGGCGGCCACGTCCTCTCCCGTAACGGCGGCCACGAAGCCGGATGGCTGCGCTGCCGGGTCACCGAACCCCGGTCCGGCCAGCCCTTCTACGCCACGTCACCCAGCATCCGTTCCGCCGAGGCCTACACCATCGGCGGCACCACCCGTGTCGTGCACGCGGAGACCGTCTACGACGAGATGCTCGGCGAATCCATCGGGCTGCCCGGCCAGCGGCTGCGGCTCGCCCACACCCCCGTGGTCGGCGACGACCCGCCCCTGCTGCTCCAGACCGCCGCGCACGACGGCTGGGAGGACTGGCAGGTGGTCCCGCACTTCGCCGCCTCCCGGCCGGACGACCGGCACATCACGCTCGACGCCGCGACCGGCGAGATCGCCTTCGGCCCCGCCGTCCGCGAACCCGACGGCACCCTCCGCCAGTACGGCACCGTCGCCCCCAAGGGGTCCGTCATCCGCGCCCGCCGCTACCGCACCGGCGGCGGCCGGGCCGGCAACGTGGCCCGTGGTGCCGTCCAGGTGCTTCGCACCTCGATCCCGTACGTCTCCGAGGTCGACAACCGCGAAGCCGCACGGGGCGGCGTCGACGGGGAGACGATCGAGGAGGCCAAGCTCCGGGCCCCGATCACCCTCCGGGCCCAGGAACGCGCCGTCACCCTGCGCGACTACGAGGAACTCGCCCGCAGGGCCGCCCCCGAGACCGCCCGCATCACCTGCCTGGAGGGCGAGGAGAACGAGTACGGGGCCTACGCGATACGGGTCCTCGTGGTGCCGCAGGCCGTCCCCGACCCCGGCGGCCGGCTCCGCTTCGAACAGCTCGTGCCGGGCGACACCCTGCTCGACCGCATCACCCGCCACCTCGACGAACGCCGCCTCATCGGCACCCGGGTGGCCGTGGGCCCGCCCTACTACCAGGGCGTCACCGTGGTGGCGACGGTCCACGCGTTCCGCGGCGTGGACACCGACCGCGTACGCCGCCAGGCCCACGACACCCTCTACCGCCACCTCGACCCGCTCACCGGCGGCGCCGACGGGCGGGGCTGGCCCTTCGGCCGCCCGGTGCAGGCGGGCGAGGTCTTCGCCGTCCTCCAGCGGGTCCCCGGCGTGGAGCTGGTCGACGAGGTCATCCTGCACCCCGCCGACCCCCTGACCGGCAAGCGCGGCGACCCGACCAACCGCATCGACCTCCAACCACCGGCCCTGGTCTTCTCGTTCGACCACCGCGTACGAGTGATCGGGGACGGGGCGTGACGCCATGACGACCACGACCTGCCCGGGAGGCCACCGATGAGAGGATCCGTCGACGGCCTCGGCTCGTCCACACCCATCGGCACGATGCTCCCCGCCGTCTTCGCCGACGACGATCTCGCCCAGCGCTTCGTCGCCGGACTCGACGACGTCCTGGCGCCCGTCCTGAACGTGCTCGACTGCCTGGACGCCTACTTCGACCCCGCCCTGACCCCCGTCGACTTCGCCCAGTGGCTCAGCACCTGGGTCGGCGCGGAGACCGACGGCACCGAACCGGAGGCACGGCTGCGCGCCGCCGTGGCCGCCGCCGCACGGCTGCACCGCGTACGGGGCACCCGGCGCGGCCTCTCCGAAGCGGTACGGCTCGCCTTCGGGACCGAACCGGAGATCTCCGAGAGCGGCGGCGCCACCTGGAACGCCCGCCCCCTGGGCCCCGTCCCCGGTACCCCGCGCCCCCACCTCCACGTCACGCTTCGGCTCCCCGACCCCACCCCCGCGGACACGCACCGCCTGGACAGCCTGGTGGCCGCCGCCCGCCCCGCGCACATGCCCTACACCGTCACCGTGACGGCCGCCGAAAGGACACCGGAGAGATGACCACGCAGAACTGCGCCGAGTGCGGCACCCGCGCGGAACCGGGTCAGTCGTTCTGCGACGCCTGCGGCGCCGTGCTCGGCTGGGATTCGGCCCGCCCCCGCTCCGGGCAGGCCCGGACAACCGGTTCCTCCGCCTCCCCGGCGGCCGGCCCGCCCGCCGGGTCCGCCCCGGAGAGCGCCGCCTCCGACCGGTCCGCCGGAGGCGGCTGGGACGGCTTCGCCCGCGACGGAAGCGGCGACGCCCGCCCCGCGCGCCCGCCGCGGGACAGCGACCCGGACCCGACGCCCCCGGCCGGCTTCGGGGGCCACCACACCGGCCCCGGCGGCGCGGCGACGATGCCGGGCGACGCCGCTTCGGCCGCGACGTCCGACGCCTCGCGCCTGCCCCAGCACCACCGCGACACCCTCGCGGGCCGCGCCGGCGACGGAGGAGCCGGTACCGCCTCGTCCTACGACGCCCCGCGCCCGGGCGAGAACGACCCCACCGTCCCGCTGCCCACCCCGGGCGGCGGCAGTGCGGCCGACCGCGCCCGCTCCCTCCTCGTCCCGGTCGACGAGCCCGAGGCCGCGCACCCCGCACCGCAGGCAGTCGCCCCGGTCCTCCCGGGCCGCCCCGACACCGACCGCCCGCAGGTGCGGGTCCCGGGGCCCCAGCAGGACACCGGGAACGGCCCGCCCTGCTCCTGGTGCGCCACACCCAACCGCCCCGACCGCCACTTCTGCGCCCGCTGCGCGATGCCGCTGGCCGACAACCCCGAACGCCCGCCGGCCCCCCTCCCCTGGTGGCGCCGCATCACGGGCTCCCGCAGGAACGAGAACCCGTGGGCGGGCGACCGGCCCCGCATCCGCCGCGCCTTCGACCGCGTCGGCACCTGGATCACCGCCGCCGTCGTCGTCACCCTGGTCGTCCTCGGCGTGATGTACCTCCCCGACGGCATCCAGACCACCCGGGACCACTTCGCCAAGCGCGCCCCGGTCTACCCCACCGCGTACAAGGCGTCCCGCTCCTGGACCGGCCACAAGCCGCAGCTCACCTTCGACAAGCTGAGCAACACCTGGTGGGGCCCCGGAGTGAGGGGGTCCGGGCAGGGGGAGTGGATCGAGGCCGCCTTCGACCAGCCGACCCGTCTGCTGGACGTGGTCATCACTCCGGGCGTGTCCACCAAACAGGACCAGCTCGGCAAGTCCGCCCTTCCGCACCGGGTCAAGGCGACGATCACCGCGAAGGACGGGACGGAGACCACCCGCGTGCTCACCCTGGATCAGGGCCCGGGCGCACAGCGCCGCGCCTTCCGCGTCGGTGAGGCCGTCACGGTGCGCTTCACCATCGAGTCGGCTCACGGCGCGTCCGCGGAGAAGCAGGTGGCCATCGCCGAGGTCGAGTTCTTCGGCCGGTCGAGCGGCGACGGGTCCTGAACCGGACGCACAGCAGTACGACGCCGGCCCCCGGGAACGAATCCCGGGGGCCGGCGTCGTACGGGTACCGCGGTGCGGCGGGTGCCGCGTGGAGCTTCTGATCCGAGGATCAGAAGTCCATGTCACCGCCCGGCATGCCGCCCGGAGCGGCCGCGGAGGCCTTCTCCGGCTTGTCGGCGATGACGGCCTCGGTGGTGAGGAAGAGCGCGGCGATGGACGCGGCGTTCTGCAGGGCGGAGCGCGTGACCTTCGCCGGGTCGATGATGCCCTCGGCGATCATGTCGACGTACTCGCCGGTCGCGGCGTTGAGGCCGTGACCGATCGGCAGGTTGCGCACCTTCTCGACGATGACGCCACCCTCGAGACCACCGTTGACGGCGATCTGCTTGAGCGGGGCCTCCAGCGCGAGCTTCACGGCGTTGGCGCCCGTGGCCTCGTCACCGGTCAGGTCGAGCTTCTCGAAGACGGCCGAGGCCTGGAGCAGAGCCACGCCACCACCGGCGACGATGCCCTCCTCGACGGCGGCCTTGGCGTTGCGCACCGCGTCCTCGATGCGGTGCTTGCGCTCCTTGAGCTCCACCTCGGTGGCGGCGCCGGCCTTGATGACGGCCACGCCGCCGGCCAGCTTCGCGAGGCGCTCCTGGAGCTTCTCGCGGTCGTAGTCCGAGTCGGAGTTCTCGATCTCGGCACGGATCTGCTTGACGCGACCCTGAACCTGGTCGCTCTCGCCGCCACCGTCGACGATCGTCGTCTCGTCCTTGGTGATGACGACCTTGCGGGCGGTGCCGAGCAGGTCCAGGCCGGCGTTCTCCAGCTTGAGACCGACCTCCTCGGAGATGACGGTGCCACCGGTGAGGATGGCGATGTCGCCGAGCATGGCCTTGCGGCGGTCACCGAAGCCCGGAGCCTTGACGGCGACGGACTTGAAGGTGCCACGGATCTTGTTGACGACCAGCGTCGACAGAGCCTCGCCCTCGACGTCCTCCGCGATGATCAGCAGGGGCTTGCCCGACTGCATGACCTTCTCGAGCAGCGGAAGGAGGTCCTTCACGTTGCTGATCTTGGAGTTGACGATCAGGATGTACGGGTCGTCGAACGACGACTCCATGCGCTCCATGTCGGTGGCGAAGTACGCCGAGATGTAGCCCTTGTCGAAGCGCATACCCTCGGTGAGCTCGAGCTCCAGACCGAAGGTCTGGGACTCCTCGACGGTGATGACGCCTTCCTTGCCGACCTTGTCCATAGCCTCGGCGATCTTGGCGCCGATCTCGGTGTCAGCAGCGGAGATGGAGGCGGTCGAAGCGATCTGCTCCTTGGTCTCCACGTCCTTCGCCTGCTCCAGCAGAGCGGCGGAGACGGCCTCGACGGCCTTCTCGATGCCACGCTTCAGAGCCATCGGGTTGGCACCCGCGGCGACGTTGCGCAGACCCTCGCGGACGAGAGCCTGGGCGAGAACGGTGGCGGTGGTCGTACCGTCGCCGGCGACGTCGTCCGTCTTCTTGGCGACCTCCTTGACCAGCTCCGCACCGATCTTCTCGTACGGGTCCTCGAGCTCGATCTCCTTGGCGATGGAAACACCATCGTTGGTGATCGTGGGCGCGCCCCACTTCTTCTCGAGGACGACGTTACGGCCCTTGGGGCCGAGGGTGACCTTGACGGCGTCGGCGAGCTGGTTCATCCCGCGCTCGAGACCGCGCCGTGCCTCCTCGTCGAACGCGATGATCTTGGCCATGTGAAGTGGTCCTCCCGGACAGGGGTGGATTTCTCCGGACCGAGTGGCGCCCGCGACGGACGGCCAGCGTGCTCAGCGGTTCCTTGCCCCACCGAGCCTGCGGGCCTCACCGGCCCGGTCCAAGTTTCTGTCACTCTCACCTGGAGAGTGCTAACGCCAATGATTAGCACTCGACCCCTTCGAGTGCAAGCGTCACCCTTCGGTTGTGGACAACCTCGTGGCCCTTCGGCCGTGGACGACCGGGGGCGCGCAGACGCACGTGAGGCCCGTACCCCTGGTGGAGGTACGGGCCTCACGTGCGTGAGTAGTGTCGTTGGCCGACCGCGCCGAGCTCAGCCGACGGCGAGCTTGACCATGTCCGCCTGCGGCCCCTTCTGGCCCTGCGAGATCTCGAACTCAACTCGCTGACCCTCTTCGAGGGTGCGGTACCCGTCCATCTGGATCGCGCTGTAGTGGACGAAAACATCCGCACCACCGTCGACCGCGATGAAGCCGTACCCCTTCTCCGCGTTGAACCACTTGACGGTGCCCTGAGCCATGCCTAACTCCCCTATTACTGGCCCTTGCACGAGCACCGCACTTCGCGGGCCCGGGTCAGAACTCACCCTCCGACAGGAGAGGGTGGCGTGCGCCGGAACGCGTCGACCGCGGCCGAATGTATCTGCCCAACTGCCCTCTGCAACAGGTCAATCGGACGAGAATTCTGGGCACGCGTGACTGCCCGCATGAGGGGAATTCAGGGGATTCCAGGGCAAGTCGGGCCTGACAAAGGCGACTTATGCCACTAAGAGTTCACGTACTTTGGCTGCTTCTTGTCGCGTCCGGGCGCATTCTCATATGCGGGCGGCGCGGGCAGCGGCGGGGCCTTCCCCAACTGTACCGTGCTCAACCATACAGAATGGCCCCCTCCGCTTCTCTCGCGGAGGGGGCCACCGTACTCACGCTGTGCGGTCGGGCGGCCCGACGGGCCGTCAGCCTCCGGCGACGGCCGGGATGATTGAGACGCCGGCGCCGTCCGGGGTCACCGCGTCGAGGCCGCCCTCGAAGCGCACGTCGTCGTCGTTGACGTACACGTTGACGAAGCGGCGCAGCTTGCCCTGGTCGTCCAGGACGCGGGCGCCGATGCCCGGGTGGTTCTGCTCCAGGGACGCGATGACCTCGGAGAGGGTGGCGCCCTCGGCCGGGACCTCGGCCTGACCGCCCGTGTAGGTGCGGAGGATGGTGGGGATACGGACCTTGACGCTCATGTGGGTGCCTTCCTCGGTCTCTCGGGTGGTCAGTTGGCGGCGGCAGCGAGGCCCGCGTCGCGGAACGCGTCCAGGCTGGGCCGGATCGTCGCCGACAGGCCGGTCGTCGGGGCGACCGCGTCGAGCGTCTTCAGTCCGTCGCCGGTGTTCAGCACGACGGTGGTCAGCGTCGGGTCGAGCAGACCGGCGTCGATCAGCTTCTTCGTCACACCGACCGTGACCCCGCCCGCCGTCTCGGCGAAGATGCCCTCGGTGCGGGCCAGCAGCTTGATCGCGTCGACGACCTGCTCGTCGTCGACGTCCTCCACGGCACCACCGGTGCGGCGGGCGATGTCCAGGACGTACGGACCGTCGGCCGGGTTGCCGATCGCCAGGGACTTGGCGATGGTGTTCGGCTTCTGCGGGCGCACGACGTCGTGACCGGCCTTGAAGGCGGTCGAGACCGGGGAGCAGCCCTCGGCCTGGGCCCCGAAGATCTTGTACGGCTTGTCCTCGACGAGACCGAGCTTGATCAGCTCCTGCAGGCCCTTGTCGATCTTCGTCAGCTGCGAGCCGGACGCGATCGGGATGACGAGCTGGTCGGGCAGCTGCCAGCCGAGCTGCTCACAGATCTCGTACGCCAGGGTCTTCGAGCCCTCGCCGTAGTACGGCCGCAGGTTGACGTTGACGAAGCCCCAGCCCTCGCCGAGCGGGTCGCCGATGAGCTCCGAGCAGAAGCGGTTGACGTCGTCGTAATTGCCCTCGATGCCGACCAGTTCGCCGCCGTACACCGCGGCCATGACGACCTTGCCCTGCTCCAGGTCGTGCGGGATGAACACGCAGGAGCGGAAGCCGGCGCGGGCCGCGGCGGCGCCCACCGCGCCGGCGAGGTTGCCGGTGGAGGAGCAGGAGAGGGTGGTGAACCCGAAGGCGCGGGCGGCCTCGACGGCGATGGCGACGACACGGTCCTTGAAGGAGTGCGTCGGGTTGCCGGAGTCGTCCTTGACGTACAGGCCGCCGGTCACGCCCAGCTCACGGGCGAGGTTGTCGGCCTTGACCAGCTTCGTGAAGCCGGGGTTGATGTTGGGCTTGTCCGCGACGTCGGCGGGGACGGGCAGCAGCGGCGCGTAGCGCCAGATGTTGTTCGGGCCCTCGGCGATGCGCTTCTTCAGCTCTTCGGGGGAGCCGCTCGGCAGGTCGTAGGCCACTTCGAGCGGCCCGAAACAGGACGCACAGGCGAAGATCGGGCCGAGCTCGAAACGCTCGCCGCACTCGCGGCAGGAAAGCGCCGCGGCGGGACCGAGGTCCACGGTGGAAGAATTGGTGTCGGCTGCAACTGTCTGCACGGCCATGATGGCGGAGGCCCTTTCTCCTCATCTTCCTTGCGACGTATTTCGCCACAAGACGGAATTGGCACCTTCCCCACCGTGACCTCGCGGTCGGCAGGAGGGTTGCCGGGACTTCAACGGGCCGTTCCCTCAGTCCCTCTGGATGAGCGCTATGGCACCGGACCATGGATCCGGGCGTTTATTCGCGGACCGACCCCGGCATGCGAGGGTCATCCGCGTTGTTCAAGACTGTAACCGAAGCACAGGACGGTTGAGATAGCCGTCCGCACCGCGAGATGGATCACATACAGGGAGTACCGACCGTGCTGGAAGAGGTGGAACGCTGGCTGACCAGGCGTTCCTGGTCAGCCGCCGACCGCCCGCTCGACCGGCTCACGGCCGCGCGGGCCAGGGATCCGCACCGCTCGCGGGTCAGCGTGGTGCTGCCGGCGCTGAACGAGGAGGCGACGGTCGGCGCCATCGTCGCGGAGATCCGCCGCGAGCTGATGGAGAAGTGCCGGCTCGTCGACGAACTGCTGGTGATCGACTCCGGATCCACCGACGCCACGGCGGAGGAGGCCCGGCGGGCCGGCGCCCGCGTGGTGCACCGGGACGCGATCCTGCCCCGGATCCCCGCCCTCCCCGGCAAGGGCGAGGTCCTGTGGCGCTCACTCCTGGTGACCAGTGGAGAGATCGTCTGCTTCGTCGACGCGGACCTCAAGGACTTCTCCGCGGACTTCGTCTCCGGGATCGTCGGCCCGCTGCTGACCGACCCCTCGGTGCAGCTCGTCAAAGCCATGTACGACCGACCGTTGGGCGAGACAGCAGGCCAGGGCGGCCGGGTGACCGAGCTGGTGGCCCGCCCGCTGCTCAATCTGCACTGGCCGCGACTGGCCGGCTTCGTCCAGCCGCTGGGCGGCGAATACGCGGTGCGGCGCTCCCTGCTGGAGCGGCTCCCCTTCCCGGTCGGTTACGGAGTGGAGCTGGGCCTCCTCGTCGACGCGCTGCACACGGTCGGCCTGGACGCCCTCGCGCAGGTCGACGTCGGCGTGCGCAAACACCGTCACCAGGACGGCCAGGCCCTCGGCCGGATGGCGGCCGCGATCTACCGGACGGCGCAGCTGCGGCTCTCCCGGGGGCCGCTCGTACGGCCCGAGATCACCCAGTTCGAGCGGGGCCCCGACGGCTTCGTCCCCCGCACCCACGCGGTGGACACGGAGGAACGGCCGCCGATGCGGGAGATCGCGGAGTACGCGTCCCGGAAAGCGGCGTAACGGTTCTTCCCGCCCGGCTCCGCACTCGCTTCACGTTTGGAGGCTTCCCGAACGGGCTAGGTTCGGGTACATGGTCTCCGAGCACTCCGCCCAGGTCCTCGTCGCGTCCAATCGCGGCCCCGTGTCGTACGCACTGCGGGAGGACGGCACGCTCGACTCGAAGCGGGGCGGCGGCGGGCTCGTCTCCGGCCTCAGCGCCGTCGACGACAAGCTGTGGGTGTGCGCCGCCCTCGGCGACGGCGACCGCGAGGCGGTCCGGCGCGGGGTGTCCGAGCCCGGCGTCCGGATGCTCGACATCGACGCGGGGGTCCACGCCGACGCGTACAACGGCATCGCGAACTCGGTGCTCTGGTTCGTCCACCACATGATCTACCAGACGCCGCTGGAGCCCGTGTTCGACGCGGAGTTCCGCCGCCTGTGGGCGTCCTACGAAACGTACAACCGGGCCTTCGCGCAGGCTCTCGCCGAGGAGGCGGGCGAGGGTGCCGCGGTCCTGGTTCAGGACTACCACCTCTCGCTGGTCCCGGGCCTCCTCCGCGAACTCCGCCCCGACCTGCGGATCGGACACTTCTCGCACACCCCCTGGGCGCCCGTCGACTACTTCCGGCTGCTGCCCGACGACATCGGCGAGCAGCTGCTCAACGGCATCCTGGGCGCCGACCGCGCCGCCTTCCTGACCCGCCGCTGGGCGGACGCCTTCATCGGCTGCTGCACGGAGATCCTCGGCGGCACCGGCCGCACCAGGATCGGGGTGCACGGGCTGGGCGCCGACGCGGACTTCCTGCGCCGCCGCTCCCGTGAGGCGGACGTGGACGAGCGCATGGAACTGCTGCGCGAGCAGGTGGGCGCCGGCCGGCGCACGATCGTGCGCGTCGACCGCACGGAGCTGTCCAAGAACATCGTCCGCGGGCTGCACGCCTACCGCGCCCTGCTGGAGGAGCGCCCCGAATGGCGCGAACGCGTGGTGCACGTCGCCTTCGCCTACCCCTCGCGGCAGGACCTCGCGGTCTACCGCGACTACACGGCGGAGGTCCAGCGGGTCGCCGACGCGATCAACGCGGACCACGGCACGGAGGGCTGGACCCCGGTCCTGCTCCACGTCGACGACGACTTCGCCCGCTCCCTGGCGGCGTACCGGCTGGCGGACGTGGCCCTGGTCAACCCGATCCGCGACGGCATGAACCTGGTCGCCAAGGAGGTCCCGGTCGTCTCGGACCACGGCTGCGCGCTGGTCCTCTCCCGCGAGGCGGGGGCGTACGAGGAACTGGGCGACGACGCGATCGTCGTCAACCCGTACGACGTGTCGGCCACGGCCGCGGCCCTGCACGAGGCGCTGACGATGGACCCCGACGAACGCGGCGCCCGCTCGAAGCGCCTGGCCGCCGCCGCGACGGCGCTGCCGCCGCAGCGGTGGTTCCTCGACCAGCTGGACGCACTGCGGGGTGACGGCGTCAGCCCCGGTTGATCTGCCGGGCCAGGTCCCCGAGCAGCTCCGCCACCGCCTCCGGGCCCGGCAGCAGCAGGTCGGCGCGCTCGGCGAGTTCGGGGACCCCCGTGCCGCTGCACACCAGCAGGCCGGCGGTGCCCCGGGTGCGGAGCCTCTCCACGGCGGCGTACGCGGCGAGGTCGCCGAGGTCGTCGCCGGCGTACAGCACCGTCTCGGCGCCGGTCTCCCGCACGTACTCCTCCAGCGCCACGCCCTTGTCCATGCCCGGCGGGCGCAGCTCCAGGACCAGACGGCCGGGTTCGACGATCAGGCCGTGGCGGGCCGCCAGGTCTTCCAGCGGGGCGCGCAGGGCCTCGAAGGCGGCCTGCGGGTCGGTGGCGCGGCGGGTGTGCACGGCGACCGCGCGGCCGCCCTTCTCCTCGACCCAGATGCCGCTGTCCATGCCTTCCATCACGGCGGGGAGCGCGGCGCGCACGGCCTCCACACCGGGGTCGGGAGCGGGGGCGTGCACCGTGGCGGTGGCGGCGTCCCAGCGTTCGACGCCGTAGTGCCCGAGGACGACGAGGTGGTCCAGGCCCGGCGCCCCCGCGAAGCCGCCGTACCGCACGGCGGTGTCGGCGGGGCGGCCGGTGATGACGGCGACGGCGGCGACCCGCGGCGCGAGCGCGGAGAGGGCCGGGACGACGGTGGGGTGCGCGCGGGACCGTTCCGGGTCCGGGACGATGTCGGCGAGCGTGCCGTCGAAGTCCAGCGCGACGACCGCGCGGTCCGGGCGGCCGAGGAGTGCGGCGAGGCCTTCGCGGCCGGCCTGGGTGGACGGGGTCGGGAGGGGGTGTGCCGAGTTGCCCATGGCCCGAGCGTATCGGTGACCGGGGGTCCGTGGACGGTGCGGAACGCGCCGTCCCGCGCGGCCCGCGCACGCCTCAGCGGCGGCCGCGCCTCGCCTCGCGGACCCGGCGCAGCCGGTTCACCGTGACCGGGTCCGCCTCCAGGGCGCGGCGGTCGTCCAGGAGTGCGTTGAGCAGCTGGTAGTAGCGGACCGGTGCGACGCCCAGCTCCTCCCTGATCGCCCGCTCCTTCGCGCCGGGGCCCGTCCAGGAGCGCCGCTCCAGGGCCAGCACCGCGCGCTCCCGGTCGGAGAGCGGGGCGGGGCCGGGGGCGTCCGGGCCTGGGGCGTCGGCGTCGTCGGGGGGACTGGCGGTCATATCGGCCAACCTACCTACTCCGCGCTCTCCGCCTGCCGGGCGTCGGCCGCGATGCCCACGAGCACGTTCTCCGGGCTGCCGCCGGGCCCGACCGTGGAGCCGATCTTCTCCTTGATCATCTCGCTGACCCGCGCCCACGAGGTCTTGCCGAAGGGATACAGCTGCGAGTTCGGCAGCGCCGACAGGAACGGGTGCAGCTCCTTGTGCCCGTCGTCCGCCGCCATGGACTCGGACGCGCTCATGGTCACGGGCAGCAGGTCGTACCGGTCGGCGAAGGCCAGCACGTTGGCGTCCTGGTAGGCGAAGTCGAGGAACTCGCCGATCTCGACCCGGTGGCCGTTCTGCTTGAAGCCCATCATCCAGTCGGCCACGCCCATCGAACTCTCGGTCGGTCCGTCGATGCCGGGCAGCGGCACCATACCGACGTCGACGCCCTTCTTCTCGGCCTCCTGCATGAGCGTCGGGTGGCCGTTGAGCATGCCCACCTCGCCCTTGGTGAACGCGTCGAACGCCTTCGCCCGGTCGAGCTTCCCGGGTGCTACGGGGCCGGTGAGGCCCTTGCCGACGAGGTCGTCCCGCAGCCATTTGAAGGCGGCGATGTTGGCCTGGGAGTCGATGTCGTAGTTGCCGACCTCGTCCGTGTAGCCGCCTCCGCCGCTGAGCATCCACATCAGGGTCTCGGCCTGGGACTCCTCCTGGCCGAGCGGCAGGGCGAAGGGGTAGGTCACGCCGCGCCGCTTCAGCGCGGCGGCGTCGCTCTCGATGTCGTCCCAGGTCTGCGGGGCCCCGAGGCCGGCCTCGGCGAACAGGCCCTTGTTGTAGAAGAGGAGCCGGGTGCTGGCCACGAAGGGCAGACCGTACAGATTGCCGTCGAGTTCGCCCGCGTCGGTGAGCGAGGGCATGAAGTTGGACTCGGTGCGGATGGAGATCATCTCGTCGGCGGTGTAGAGCTCGTCCGCCTGGGCGTAGTCGGCGTACGCCCCGATCTGCGCGATGTCGGGGGCCTCGCCGGCCTTCACCATCTCGGCGACCTCGCGGTCGACGTCCTTCCAGGAGTGGACGCTGACCTCGACGTCGATGCCGGGGTTCTGCTTCTCGAACTTCCCGGCGACGTCGTCCCAGTACTTCTCGGAGCTGTTCCCCGCGCCGGTGCCGTATTCGGCCGCGACCAGCCGCAGCGTGACGTCGCCACCTCCGGAGTCCGCACCGCACCCCGACAACGTCGCCGTCATACCGAGTACGGCGACCACCGCGGTCATTCCCACAAAGCGCCGCTGCACAGCCCTGTCCATCCCTAGATCCTGCTTCACCTCACAAGGAGGTCTAAACCACCTGTACCGACCAGGCAATCTAGCAGGGCCTTTTTGTATGGGTGCGCAACAAACCGCGATAGTGGACTAGACCTTTTAGGGTTCGTCGGGCGAAACTGTCTCCCGTGAGACACGTCATCGCCCTCGATGTGGGCGGCACAGGAATGAAGGCCGCTCTGGTCGGGGCCGACGGCACCCTGCTCCACGAGGCGCGCCGGGCCACCGGCAGGGACCGTGGTGCCGACGCCGTCGTGGAGACCATCCTGGGCTTCGCGGCCGATCTGTACGCGCACGGTGAGGAACACCTCGGCGAGGGGGCCGTCGCCGCGGGGGTCGCCGTTCCCGGCATCGTGGACGCGGACCGCGGGATCGCCGTCTACGCCGCCAATCTGGGCTGGCGCGACGTCCCCCTGCGGAAGCTGCTCGGCGAACGCCTCGGCGGCATACCGGTCGCGCTCGGCCACGACGTCCGCACCGGCGGCCTCGCCGAGGGCCGGATCGGCGCGGGCAGGGGCGCGGACCGGTTCCTGTTCGTGCCGCTCGGTACCGGGATCGCGGGCGCCATCGGCATCGCGGGCTCCATCGAGGCAGGAGCCCACGGGTACGCGGGCGAGATCGGCCACGTCGTGGTCCGGCCGGACGGCCCGGTCTGCGGCTGCGGGCAGCGCGGCTGCCTGGAGACCCTCGCCTCGGCCGCCGCGGTGTCCAGGGCCTGGGCCGCCGCGTCCGGCGACCCCGACGCGGACGCCGCCGACTGCGCGAAGGCCGTCGCCTCGGGCGACCCGGCGGCCCTGCTCGTGTGGCAGGACGCCGTCGACGCCCTCGCCGCCGGACTGGTCACCGCGCTCACTCTGCTGGACCCCCGCACGCTCATCATCGGTGGCGGTCTCGCCGAGGCGGGGGAAACCTTGTTCACACCACTGCGTGCGGCTGTCGAGGAACGGGTCACGTTCCAGAAGCTGCCTCACATCGTCCCGGCGGCCCTCGGGGACACCGCCGGATGCCTGGGCGCAGGGCTGCTCGCCTGGGATCTACTCTCCACGGAGGTATCCGCCTGATGGCCGGACGCGCAGACAGCACGGTTCTCACAGGTGCCCGGGTGGTGCTTCCCACCGGGACCGTCGAGGACGGCCGGGTGATCGTCGAGGGCACCCGGATCGCCGGCAGCACGCCGGACGGCGCCCGGACCGTCGACCTCTCGGGCCACTGGCTGGTCCCCGGGTTCGTGGACATCCACAACCACGGCGGCGGCGGCGCCTCCTTCGCCACCGGCACCGCCGAAGACGTCCTGACCGGAGCACGGACGCACCGCGAGCACGGCACGACGACCCTCGTCGCCTCCACCGTCACCGGCGAGACCGACTTCCTGGCCCGCCAGGCCGGCCTGCTCTCCGAGCTGGTCGAGCAGGGCGAGCTCGCCGGGATCCACTTCGAGGGCCCCTTCATCTCCCCCTGCCGCAAGGGCGCCCACAGCGAGGCACTGCTCCGCGACCCCGAACCGGCCGAGGTCCGCAAGCTGATCGACGCGGCGCGCGGCACCGCGAAGATGGTCACCCTCGCCACCGAACTCCCCGGCGGCATCGACTCGGTACGGCTGCTCGTCGAGCACGGGGTGATCGCCGCCGTCGGCCACACGGACGCGACGTACGAGCAGACCGTCGAGGCGATCGACGCGGGCGCCACCGTCGCCACGCACCTCTTCAACGCGATGCCCGCCCTCGGCCACCGCGCACCGGGACCGATCGCGGCCCTCCTGGAGGACGAGCGGGTCACCGTCGAGCTGATCAACGACGGTACGCACCTGCACCCCGCCGCCCTGGAACTCGCCTATCACCACGCGGGCGCCGACCGGGTCGCACTGATCACCGACGCCATGGACGCGGCCGGCTCGGACGACGGCTTCTACGAACTCGGCCCGCTCGCCGTCGAGGTCAAGGACGGTGTCGCACGCCTCGTCGAGGGCGGCTCCATCGCCGGCTCCACCCTCACCCTGGACACCGCGTTCCGGCGGGCCGTGACGGTCGACCGGATCCCCGTCGGGGACGTCGTACGGTCCATCTCCGCCAACCCCGCCAGGCTCCTCGGCCTCTACGACCGGGTCGGCTCGCTGGAACCGGGCAAGGACGCCGATCTGGTGGTCCTGGACGCGGACTTCGCACTCAAGGGCGTCATGCGCCGCGGCGAGTGGATCGTAGGGCCCCACCTCGGCCGGCGGGCCACGGCCCGTTGAACACGTAACGAAGAGACGGCGGTTGTCCCGGAAACCTGGGGCGACCGCCGCCGTTTTGGCATGATCGTCCGGGCGGCGCCGCAGGGAGACGGCGCTCAGGAACGGACTACCAGGGAACCGGGGGCCGGTGCGGGTGATACTGACCGTCACGCTGAACACCGCGCTCGACCTGTCGTACGCCGTCCCCGCCCTGGTCCCGCACACCAGCCACCGCGTCGGCGAAGTGACCGAACGCCCCGGCGGCAAGGGCGTCAACGTGGCCCGGGTGCTGACCGCGCTGGGCCACGACACGGTGGTCACCGGCTTCGCCGGCGGCCCCACCGGGACCGTCCTGCGCGAGCTGCTCGGCACGCTCCCCCACCGTCCCACCGACGCGCTGGTCACGGTCGCGGGGAACACCCGCCGCACCGTCGCCGTCGTCGACCGCGGCACCGGCGACACCACCCAGCTCAACGAACCCGGCCCGCACATAACCGCCGGCGAATGGGCGGACCTCCTGCTGACGTACCGGGAACTCCTCCCGGGAGCCGAGGCCGTCGCCCTGTGCGGCAGCCTGCCGCCAGGCATCCACGTCGGCGCGTACACGGAGCTGATCCGGCTCGCCCGCGCCGCCGGCGTACCCGTCCTCCTGGACACGGCGGGGGAACCGCTGCGCCGCGGCATCGCCGCCCGCCCCGACCTCGTCAAGCCGAACACCGACGAGCTCGCCCAGCTCACCGGCGCCCTCGAACCCCTGCGCGCCGCACACGACGCCCGCCGCCGGGGCGCGCACAGCGTCGTCGCGTCGCTCGGCGCGGAAGGGCTCATCGCGGTCACCCCCGACGGCGCCTGGCGGGCGGCGCCGCCCGCCGCAGTGCGGGGCAACCCCACGGGCGCGGGCGACTCCGTGGTGGCCGGGCTGCTGTCCGCCCTCGCCGAAGGGCTGGGCTGGGAGGACCGGCTGCGCCGCGCGGTGGCCCTGTCGACGGCGACCGTACTGGCCCCTGCGGCCGGCGAGTTCGACCGCGCGGCCTACGAGGACCTGTCGGCCCGCGTCACCGTCGAACCGCACCCACCCGCCGACTGAGCGGGCCCGCCGGGGCGCACGGAAAACACCGCGTCCCGGCTCGCTGGGCGATGCCGGGACGACGGTGGTGCTGGATCACTGACGGCGTCAGTCCTTGACGTGTCCGGACTTCAGCGACAGCTGATCGAGGTTGGCGTCACAGGAGTCGCCCTCGTTGCACGACAGCATGAGCTTGTTCGACCCCTTCTCGAGCTGGACGAAGGCGTACGTCGTCGTCCAGCCCTTCTCCAGGTCGCCCTCCGCGGCGTTCGCGAAGTTCGTCATGTTGATCGAACGGGGGTCCTCGTCGTTGACCGTGAGGGACGTCTTGGCGTCCTTGCCCGGCACGCCGTACGTCACGAACAGCGTGTACGCGCCGCTCTCCGGCACGTCGACCGTCCAGGTCGCCGAACGGCCGACCTCGTTCAGGCTGATGTACTGGCCGTTGGCGCTCTTGGCGCCCTTCACGGTGTTGTCCAGGGAGGCCGTACCGCCGAGCGTCAGCGTCGCCGCGTCCTGCTCGGGCAGGTCCACGGGCTCCTGGGACTTCGTCGAGGACTTCTCCGGCTCCGGGGACTCCTCGACCTCTTCGGCCGGGCCCGCCGAGGAACCGGCCTCCGCCGTCTTGCCCTCGTCGTCGCCCGACATCAGCGCGACACCGATGCCGATGAGCACCACCGCGACCACGGCGACGGCCGCGATCAGCAGCGCCTTGGTGTTGGGGCCGCCACGGCCGGAGCCGCCGTTCCTGCCGCCGTATCCACCGGACTGGCTCTGCGCCGTGGGCGCACCGCCCGGGTAGGTCTCCGGCGCCGCGTACTGCGGGTTGGGCTGGCCGTACTGCGGCGGGGGCTGCTGGCCGTAGGCCTGCTGCTGCGGGACCTGCCCGTACTGGCGCTCGCCGACCGTGCGCACCTGGTTGTACGACGTTCTGGGCACACCGGGCTGTGCGGCCGGGCCGGGGTAGCCGTAACCACTCTGTCCGGGCGGCTGTGCGCCTGCCGCCCGGCCGTCCTCGTACAGATAGCCGAACGGATCGTCGTCCTCGGGCTTGCTCGCGCCGTTGTTTCCGGCCGTCATCCCTGGGTCACTCCTCACCATGTCGCCAGCCGTCGCCGACCGGCCGAGCCTACCCCGAACGGAGCACGCGTCGAATTGCCCTCGGTCCCCCGGAAAACCGGGCGGTGTACGGGAACAGCCAGGGCGTGAACGTCAGCCGGCTCTACGGTGAACCTTCGATCGGGACCGCTTCTCCACGTACATCCGCTGGTCGGCGGAGTGCAGGACCTCTTCCTCGGTCATGCCGCACTCGGCCCAGCCGATACCGAAACTCGCCCCGACCCTGACTGCCCGGCCGTCCACCCGGATGGGCGGAATGATGGCGTTACGCAAGCGTACGGCCAGATCTGCGGCATCTGCCGCCCCGAGACCGTCCGCGAGGACGACGAATTCGTCACCTCCGAGCCGCGCGACCGTGTCACCGTCCCGTACGCAGGTGGTGAGCCGGCGGGCGACCTCGATGAGAACCGCGTCACCCGCGTGGTGCCCGAAGCGGTCGTTGATGGACTTGAAGCCGTCCAGGTCGCAGAAGAGCACCGCGAGCCCCTTGGCCCCGTCGTCGCGCTCGGGGTCGGGCGCCACGACGTGCACGTGGTGGTCGTAGGGGCCGACGCCCGGCGCGACCTCCCCCTCGTACCCGTCCGCCCGGTAGGCGTGCGCCGGGCTCTCGACGTCGCCGTACGCCGCGTCCAGCGCCTCGACGGGGGTGGAGGCGACCGAGTGAGGCCTCTCACACAGCCGGGCGCCGAGCCGGGAGCGCAGTTCGGCACTGTTGGGGAGACCGGTGAGCGCGTCGTGCGAGGCGCGGTGCGCGAGATGCAGCTCGTTGCGCTTGCGCTCCTCGATGTCCTCGACATGGGTGAGCAGGAAACGCGGGCCGTCGGTGGTGTCGGCGACCACGGAGTTGCGCAGCGAGACCCAGAGGTACGTGCCGTCCCTGCGCCCGAGCCTCAGCTCGGCCCGCCCGCCCTCGGCGGACGTGCGGAACAGGGTCCCTATGTCCTCGGGGTGGACCAGGTCGGCGAAGGAGTAGCGGCGCAGGACGGAGGCGGGACGTGCAAGGAGCCGGCAGAGCGCGTCATTGGTGCGCAGCAGCCTGCCGTGCTGGTCACCGCCCATCTCGGCGATGGCCATGCCGCTGGGGGCGTACTCGAAGGCCTGGCGGAAGGATTCCTCACTGGCCCGCAGCGCCTGCTGTTCGCGCTCCAGCCTGACCAGGGCGCGCTGCATGTTTGCTCGGAGGCGGGCGTTACTGATCGCAATCGCGGCCTGGGAGGCGTACATCTGGAGGGCCTCACGGCCCCAGGCGCCGGGTCGGCGGCCGTTGCGCGGCCCGTCGACCGAGAGGACTCCCAGGAGGTCCAGGCGGCCTCCGCCGGAGGCGTACATCGGGGCGTAGAGACGGTCCAGGGGGTGCCACTCGTCCTCGAAGCGGGGCTCCGGCCCCTCGGTGTGCCACTGCGGCACGTCGTCGTCGAGGAGCACCCAGCCCTCGGTGTGCGGTATGAACCGGAGCCCGTCCCAGGCCTCACCCATGGACAGCCTGCGCTCCCAGGCCTCCCGGGAGCCGACGCGGCCGGTGATCAGGGCTTCCGCCGCGCTGTTGCCGGCGAAGGCGGCGACCACGAGATCGCCGTCAGGTCGCACGAGGTTGACGCAGCCCAGCTCGTAACCGAGGCCACTGACGATGCCGTCGGCCACGGACTGCAGTGTGTCCGCCAGGCTCCGCGCCGTGTTGAGATCAGCGACGGCCTGGTGCAACTGCCGCATGGTCGCAAGACGGACGTACGGCTCCGACTCGGCCTCCATTGCTCGCACTCCCTGAGACCTCGACAGCAACTCCAGGTTTCATATCGACGTACTTGTTGCAGTGTCACGGTCACTGAATCACAGTGCGCTGCGCACTCGGTACACAGGGTCAACAAATATTGCTCTCTGTGACTCAAGTCACAACAGAAGGTGAGAGTTGTTCATGGACTTTCAAGGGGCCGCTGTTGTTTAACGAACGCAAACCGACGCTCCTGGTTCCGGAGTCCTAGGACCTGGCTGGTCCTCCGGCCCGATGCGAAGCCACATCCCGCGGCACTAGCGTGCCCGGTGTGCTGCAGACGACGCCTCCCACCCCGCGCCCGGAAACCGCCGCCGATGCCGTCCCGCATGCTGAAGGGGTGAGCAACGACGAATTCCGTGCCGCCCTGTCCCGCCTGGCCGCGGGCGTGGTGCTGATCACGGCCCAGGAACCGCCGCTCGACGAGGACGGCCGGGGTGAGGACGTCGGGATGACGGCGACCGCCTTCATGTCGGTCTCCCTCGACCCGCCGCTCGTCATGGTGAGCCTGCGCAACGACTCCCGGATGGACGACCTGCTCGCCGAGCAGCCCCTGTGGGCGGTGTCGGTGCTGACCGAGGGCCAGCGGCAGATCGCCGGGCGGTTCGCCATGAAGGGCCGGATCAGCGACCGCCTGCTGTTCGAGGACCTCCCCTGCACACGGGGCGACGTCACGGGCGCGCAACTGATCGACGGCGCCCTGGCCACCCTGGAGTGCCGCACGGAGCAGCGCGTCCCGGCCGGCGATCACACGCTGGTCATCGGGCGGGTGCTGACGGCGTCGCTGCCGAGCGGGGACGGGGAACCCCTCACGTACTTCAAGGGCCGCTACCGGCAGCTGCGCTGACCGGTCCGTTCGCACCCTGCCGCCGGGCCCCGGCCCGGCGGTCCCTACCAGTCGCGGCCGGAGCGTCCGCGCTTCGTGTCGCCCCGCTGCTTCTTCTCCCTCAGCCGGCGCTCGTTGATGCCACGCGGGATCTTCTTCTTGAGGCGCGGCTTGGGCGGCGGCGCGGTGGCCTCCGCCAGGAGCGCGGCGAGCCGCACGGCGGCCGTCTCACGGTTGCGCCACTGGGAGCGGTGCTCCGAGGCGCGCACGGACACGACACCACCGACCAGCCGCCCCGCCAGCCGTTCCAGTGCCCGCGCCTTCCACACCTCGGGAAGCGATTCGGTCGCCGCGAGGTCGAAGCGGAGCTCCACCTGGGAGTCGCTCGTGTTGACGTGCTGCCCGCCGGGTCCGGAGGACCGCGAGAAACGCCACATGAGCTCGGCCTCCGGCAGGGAGACCGCACCGCGGATGACATAGGGCCCGGACATGACACCCATGTTCCCCGGCTCACCACCCCCGCGTCACCTTGTTTTGCGGGCGTTCGGCCAGAAGTTCGGCAAAGAAAGTAAAGCGAGCAGGAACCTCGTGGTCTCTTGTCTGCGTTAGGACGGGTGACGGTAGCTTTCGTGATGGCACGAAGCCCGCACATGACGAGGAAAGGCACTTCCCATGGCTGTAAGCCTGTCCAAGGGCGGCAACGTCTCGCTCACCAAGGAGGCCCCGGGCCTGACCGCCGTCACGGTCGGCCTCGGCTGGGACGTCCGCACCACCACCGGCACCGACTTCGACCTCGACGCCTCGGCGATCGCGGTCAACACGGCCGGCAAGGTCTACTCGGACGGCCACTTCGTCTTCTTCAACAACAAGGCGACGCCGGACCAGACCATCGTCCACACCGGTGACAACGTCACGGGCCAGGGCGAGGGCGACGACGAGCAGATCAACGTCAACCTCGCGGGCCTCCCGGCGGACATCGACAAGATCGTCTTCCCGGTCTCCATCTACGACGCCGAGGCCCGCAGCCAGAACTTCGGCCAGGTGCGGAACGCCTTCATCCGCATCATCAACCAGGCCGGCGGCACCGAGATCGCCCGCTACGACCTCAGCGAGGACGCCGCCACCGAGACCGCCATGGTCTTCGGCGAGCTCTACCGCAACGGCGCCGAGTGGAAGTTCCGCGCGGTCGGCCAGGGTTACGCCGCGGGCCTCCGCGGCATCGCCCAGGACTTCGGCGTCAACCTCTGACGCGGACGCCTTCCCGCAGGAGCCCCCGCCCGACTCAGGTCGGCCGGGGGCTCCCGCGCGTCTGCTCCACCGGACGGACACAGCCGGCGGCCTCCGGACGGGTACGGCAACGGCTGGTCCCCGTACCGGGAACCAGCCCTCGGCGGCGACCTCGGCACCCGCACCGCCGCCGACGGACCGGGAGGGGCCACACCGTGCCGGTCACACTTGTATGTTGGTATGTGATCACGAACAGCAAAGGGCATCGGGGATGCCCACGTGGGCGGGGGCTGGGATTCGATGGCATGGGACGAGTGGGAACAGATCAAATCCACTCAGCGTGAGGACTCTTCGACGGGTATGCGGTTGAATCAGCTGCCGGCCGACCAAGGCGGCCCCCCCTGTGTACGGGCCCTTCGCTCCCTCCTTCGCGTCATCTCCCGCCGAGAAGAAGGCCGCGGCCGAGGCGATCGACGAGCACCTGCTCACCGACACGCGTAAAGCGGTAAGTGGGCGGACGAGGCCAACAGCGCGGCGGCCAAGGTGTTCGGTCCCAGGGACGGCGACGGCTGGGACACGGCGGAGGCCCTGAAGAAGGCCGACAAGGCCTGGGACGACTCGGTCCAGGTGCTCTGCAAACGGCTCTCCTCCGAGAGCGCCGCTCTGCGCGACACCAGCACACTGTTCCGGTCCAACGACCTCGGCATCGGCACCCAGCTCAGCAGCACGTCGAGCCTCGCCGGGTACTGAGGGGATGGGGAGACGCATGCCGAGTTACCACGAAGTCATGACGACGGACCTTTCCGCGCTGAGCACCACCGCCGGTAAATGGGAGTCGATGGCGGCAGAACTGGCCAAGGTCGAAAGCGCTTACAAGCGTGATGTGCACGGAGTCAGTCTCGGCCCGGCCTGGGTCGGTCAGAGTGCCGAGGCCGCCAACCGCAGATTCGACATCACCCTCAAGGAGTACGCGGGGGCCCAGACCGAGGCGAAGGCCATCGCTTCACTGATCAAGGACGCCCACACCCAGTTCGTCGAGCTGCGGGGCAAGGTGAAAGCTGCAGTCGCTGAGGCCGTCGCCGCCAAGATGATCGTCTCCGACCAGGGCCAGTGCCGCCTGGACTTCAGCAAGCTCACGGAGAGCGAGCGCTTCACCGCCCACCACGACCCCGATCTGCGCTCCACCGAGCAGTCCTGGACCGACCACATAGCCAGGGCCGTGCAGGCGGTCACCGACGCCGATGCCGGGTTCGCCCTGGCCATGAAGGCAGTGACCAAGGACAGCGACGGCCGGGACGGCACCGAGGGCGGCTTCAACCACAAGGCCACCGGCGACATCGAGGGCTACGAGGCGGCGGCAGCCGCCGAGACCTCGATGAAGATCAACGCGGGCGAGAAGGTGTCCGCCGGGGAACTGGCGGAACTCGAACGCTCGCTGCGCGACAACAGCGGAAACAAGGAGTTCAGCCAGCCCTTCCTCTCGAAGATCGGCGCGGACGGCACCATCAAGCTCGGCAACAAGCTGTTCGACATGGCTGAGAACGACAAGCAGAGCCGCAGCCAACTGCTCGGAATGCAGCGCGAGCTCGCCAACTCCATCGCGAACGCCACCACGAACCCGGCGAATGACAAGGAGCGTGCCTTCTACGAGGAATTCACCCAGGATCTCAAGGAGAACGGCACCAAGAACTTCGGTGAGTCGAACAACCCGATCAAGGGCTACTCGGGGTTCGTCGCCGTGATGAACATGGCAGACGCGAAGTTCGACCCGGACTTCATGACCTCGCTCGGCGACGACATGATCGCCGCCGAGAAGAAGGACAAGGGTCTCTTCGTCCAGATCGGCGCTGGCCACGACGGCATTCGGGCCGATGCCATCGACAACCTCCTCGGCATCATGAGCCGCGACCCCGACACGGCGACCGCCTTCCTCGATCCCGGCCAGGACCCGGAGAACGGCAACGGCAGGCTGGAATACCTCACCCGTCACGGAGACGGCGCCCGCGAATGGCCCAAGCTTCTGCTCTCCATGTATCCCGAGGTCGAGGTCGACGACCCGTACGGACACGTCGGAATCGGCGCCGCCCTGGAAGCCGCCACCACTGGCCACCCTCCGTTGGCCGAGGGCGAGTCCAACGGCCGGCCCGGCCCGCACAGCCCCGCTCAGGCCCGAATCATGCAGAACACAATCGAGTTCCTCGACTCCGGGGCCGCGGGCACCGACGTCCCGAAGAACATGCACCAGAACCTGGCGAACGCTCTCGCGGACTACGCAGCCGACAACCACAACATCCTCGCCGAGAACGACAGCCGGCGGTACGGCAGCCCGGAGGGGCTGGACGGCATCTGGCGGGACGGTTCCGATGCGGGCATCACCGTGGGCAAGGACTCGCTCATGCGGGTCATGCGCGGTGTCACCGAGGAGGCCGACACCGCCGACCTCCTCTACTCCACCCAGCGCGACTACGCGATGGAACAGTTGGGGGCCGCGCCCACTCAGGGCGGCGAGGGCCAACTGCGCTGGATCAACCCCGCCAGCGACCTCGGCCAGGTCATGGGAGCGATGAACTCCATCGGGTCCGACGTGATCCTCGACCAGCGCGACGGCAAGATCGCCGAGACCAACGACCAGGCCCGGTACGCCTACCACAGCATCGGCGCCCCGATCACAGGTCTGCCGGTCTTCGGCGACACGGCCCAGCGTCTCGTCGACGCGGCGACGTACGAGTGGTCCAAGGACGTCATCGACTCGGCGAACTCAGCGGCCCAGGAGAAGAATTCCGAGCACTACAGCTCGGGCGTGGGCGGTACGTACAGTCTCATCGACGCCTGGGCCGTGGAGCGAGGCGTGGACGTCGACGACCGCACCAACAGCAAGAACGACCCGAACTGGGACGCTTGGCAAGCCATGCGCGACGAAGCCAAGCAGTCCTACTCGGGATCGCGCGGCGACGCCGCTGTCTACCTCGGACGGGACTGAGCACGAGTGAGCACGGAAACACCCCGCAAACGCCGCAGGGCATGGCTGATCGCGGCTGCCGTCTGCGCGTCGGCCGTGTTGGCGGGTGGGACGGTGGCGACCAACACCGACGCCCTGGCGCCGGACGACCTGTGTGACGGCAGGGTGAGCAGCGAGGACGCCGGGAACAGCCTCGACGGCGCCGGCCGGGTGACCGGCAGAATCGACAACCTCGGCGACTGCGTGGTGGAGCAGTCGGGCTGGCTGCCGGGCACCGAGGACGCGAAGGTGCGCCTGGGAGCCAGGGCTGTCACCCCCGAGCACCCCTTCGGCCAGTCCGAGTGGAAGGCCTCGGGCGCGCAGAACATCCTGCCGGGCGAACTGCCCGGCGCCTTCGACGAGTACGGCAACGGCTGGGTGGCCCTGCCGTCCGACTGCGGCCCGCTGGGCGCCGCAGGGGCCGAGGGCGACCACACGGTCCTGAGCGCCGTCGTCGAGCAGGGCAGCGCCGACCCGGCAGAACTCGCCCGACTGACCCGGGCAGCCGCCCGCGAGCTCGCCGCCGACCACGACTGCGCGCCTCCCACCTCACCACCGAAGAAGGCCGGAACGGACCTCATTGAAGCGTCCGCCCCGGCCAGGAGCGACCCGGCCGAGCTGTGCGGCCTGACCGGCTTCACTGTCGACGCCGAGGTTCCCGCCGGCAGCCCCTTGCGGGAGCAGACCTCGGGCTCCCGCGACGACGCCTGGTTCTGCGACCTCTCCTTCGAACCGCCGACCACCGGTCTGCCCCGGGACGAGGAGGAGGGAGCCTCGGCCCGTCTCGCGATCATCCGGAACGCCACGCTGCTGCCCGCAGCCGAGGAGCGAGGCTTCCAGCACGCCGTCTGTGACGGCAAGGAGACCTACTTCGCGGCCGAACTCCTCTCCGTGCGGTCTCCGCGCACCCCGGAGGAGAAGGCCGCGTCCTCGTTCTTCCGTGAGTCCGACGTGGAGAACCGCTTCACCGCGGCCGCGCGCGCCTCACTCGGCTGCGGCTGATCCGGAACCGGCTCGGAGGTGATCCGGAGGCGGCCTCGCCCGGTTCCTACCGGGCGGCTCCCGCCCCTACCGGCCCAGGGCAGCGACGCCCGCCGCCGCGAACTTCTCGTCGAGGTCCCCGCTGGGGGCCCCCGCGACACCGATCCCCGCGACCGGGGCGCCCTTGACCTGCACGGGCGCGCCGCCCGCCAGGAACAGCGTGCCGGGGATGTCCTTCAGATTCGGGGCCTGCTCCAGGCGCTTGACCAGCTCGGACGTGGGCGCGTTCCAGGAGACGGCGGTGTACGCCTTCCGCTCGGCCGACTCGGGGGACTGCGGGCCCGCACCGTCGCCGCGCAGGGTGACGAGGGTGTTGCCGTTACGGTCGACGACCGCCACCGAGATGCGCTGGTTCTCCTTCTTCGCGGCGTCCAGCGCGGCCTGCGCTGCCTTGGTCGCGGCGGCCACGGTCAGGTGGGTGGACTGCTGGAGATTCCGGTCGGCCGCATCGGCCTTCACGGCGGCGGCGGGTGCGGCGGCCGGGGTGGACGCGTTCGCGGACATCGCGCCGAAGGTTCCGGCGCCCAGGGCCGCGGCGGCGACGGCACCGGTCAGGACACGGGTGCGCAGCGACATCTTCTTCATGATGGTCTCCTCAGTGAATTGCGGCCCGGCCTCGGACCGTCCTGCTTCCTGCCATCGATCCTCCGGCCGGATCCGGGCCCGTACCGTCGGCGTACCGGCTGCGAGCCGCGCCCTGGTCGGCTGACCGCCCCGTCGGCCGATCGGTTGATGCGGAGGTGGCCCGGGCGGGCGACCATGGGGTGTCCGCGCAGGTCAGCAGCCGCGCGGGACGCACGGCAGCACAGGGCACGGTCGACGGAGCGCGGGGTACGAGGTGCGGCGGAACGGAACCGAGCGGGGCGCGGAGGGCCCGACTGACCTGCCGGGCTCGGCGAACGACCCGGACGCCCGGTGGATGGCCCTGCTCATGCACGCCGCGTTCTTCCTGCTGCTCGGCGCCTCCCTCGCACGCTTCCTGATGCGTCACCCCGGTGAGACCCGCACCCCCTGGATCATCGCGCTGTCCGCGTCGCTCGCCGTGCTGTACCTCCTCGGCCCGGTGCTCGGCTCCCGCCCCACCCCGCGCCGGCTGGCCTGGCTCGGCGTCCTCGTCGCGGTGTGGATGGTCCTGGTCGTCCTCGCGCCGAGCTTCGCGTGGTGCGCCGTACCGCTCTTCTACACGGGCCTGCGGATCCTTCCGCCGCGCGCCGCCCTGGCGCTCGTCGCCCTGCTCACCGTGTTCGTCGTCGCCGCACAGCTGAGGCTCGCCACGGGCTTCGACCCGAATCTCGTCCTCGCCCCGCCCGCCGTCGCCGCCGTCGCCACCGCCGTCTTCGTCCACATGCAGCGCCAGGCCGTACGCCAGCGGGAACTGGCCGCGCGTCAGCGCGAGCTGATCGACGATCTGCTGCACACCCGGCGGGAACTGGCCGCCACCGAACGCCGGGAGGGGACCCTCGCGGAACGCCAGCGACTGTCGATGGAGATCCACGACACCCTGGCCCAAGGACTCTCCAGCCAGCAGATGCTGCTCCAGGCCGCCGACCGCTCCTGGGACACCGACCCGGCCACCGCCCGCCGGCACGTCCTGACGGCGACCGGCATCGCGGAACACAACCTCGCCGAGGCGCGCCGCTTCGTGCACGACCTCGCACCGGCCGACCTGGCGGAGGGCGGCGGGCTCGACGCGGTGCTGCGGACGCTCGCCGCCCGGGAGACCGCCCAGGCGCGCGGCGGCCTCACCGTCCGCTGCCACGTGGAAGGCGCCCCGGCCGCCGCGCTCCCCGACCGGGTGCAGTCGGCGCTGCTGCGGATCGCGCAGGGCGCCCTCGCGAACACCACCGAGCACGCGGAGGCCACCGCCGCCGCACTGACCCTGACCCACCTCGACGACCGGGTCGTCCTCGACATCGCCGACAACGGCCGGGGCTTCGACCCCGACCTGCCGGTGCCCCGCCCGCCCGACGGCGTACGCGGCCACGGGCTGCCGGCGATGCGTGCCCGGGTCCAGCAGCTCGGCGGCACACTGACCGTCGAATCCGCCCCCGGCGAGGGCACCGTCCTGTCCGCCGCCGTGCCCCTGCCCGACCCGGCCGCCCCACCCACCCCGGAGGAACGCGCATGACCCCGCCCGTACGGATCCTGCTCTGCGACGACCACGCCGTCGTACGGGCCGGGCTGCTCGCCCTCCTCGGCGGCGAACCCGACATCGAGGTCGTGGGCGAGGCGGGCAGCGGCGAGGAGGCCGTCGCCCTCGCCACCCGGCTCGGACCCGACGTCGTCCTGATGGACCTCCAGCTGGGCCCCGGGATCGACGGGGTCGAAGCCACCCGCCGCATCTCGGCCGCCGGAGCAGGCACCGTCAACGTGCTCGTCCTCACCACGTACGACACCGACGCCGACATCACCCGCGCCATCGAGGCGGGCGCCACCGGCTACCTGCTGAAGGCCGAACGCCCCGAGGAACTCTTCGCCGCGATCCGCGCCGCCGCCCAGGGCCGCACCACGCTCTCCCCGCCGGTCGCCAGCCGGGTCATGGCCCGGATGCGCAGCCCCCGGCCCACCCTCACCGACCGCGAACGCGACATCCTCGGCCAGCTGTCCCAGGGCCTCGGGAACCGTGACATCGCACGCGCCCTCTTCATCAGCGAAGCCACCGTCAAGACCCACCTGGGCCGGATCTACGAGAAGCTCGGCGTGGACACCCGGTCGGGGGCGGTCGCCGTCGCGAAGGAACAACGGCTGCTCCCGTAGGTCCCCGGCGCCGGGCGGCGCGAGGCGCCCGCACGGCATGACACCATCGAACCGTGCTCGACATCGGCTACTCCCTCTCCCGGCGCTTCCCGGACCCCCCGCAGACCGACTACCGCCGCGCGGACGTCCACGCCCTGCGGCACGACCTGTTCTCCGGGGACGTCTACCTCGCCGACACCAAGGCCGACCGCGAGGTGTCCACAGCCTGGGGATGGGTCCCCGTACTCGACTTCGCCTGGGCCCTCTGCGACATCGTCGAGCAGATCGACCGCGACCCCCGCGGCAACCGCTCGCACCGCCAGCAGTACGCCGAACTCGACTTCACCGAATCCTCCGACCGCATGCTCTTCGAGCGCCGCTTCGGCTGGGTGGACGTCGAAGCCGACTGGATGCCCGGCGACGAGCCGCCGCTCACCTTCAGCCACTCCCTGCTGCGCCGCGAGGCCCGCGATTTCCTGCACGACCTGATCGCCGACCTCGCCGACATGCACGAAGGCCTCGCCGACAACCCCGTCATCTGGGACCTCCAGGCCCGCTTCCCCCGCCTCTGACAGCACCCGGAGCCGACGCCTACGCCTCCACCCGCACCCCGATCTGCGCCGCGAACGCCGGAGCCAGCTCCATCAGCTGGGACGGGCTGATCACCGCTCCCGCCAGCCGCTCCACACCCCGCGCGATGTCGAGCTCGGCGACCGTCCGCAGATCGACGGACTCCATACGCACCGCACTGAAATCCGCCCGCTTCAGCACACAGTCCCGGAACTCGACCCGCACCAGCTGCGCGTCACCGAAATCCGGCTCCGACAGCACACACCCCTCGAACACGACGTCCTTCAGCCGTGCCTTGCGCAGATTCAGGTAATCGATCTTCCCGCCCCGCACGAGGACCCGCTCCAGCACCGCACCGTGCAGCTGCACCCCGCCCAGCCGCGCGTCCAGGATCTCCACATCCCGCAGCGACGCCCCCGCGAGATCGGTGCCCACACCCCGCACCCCCGTCAGCACCGAGTCGACGAACCGGGCCCGCACCAGCTCCGCCCGGTCCAGGGCGCAGCCGCGCAGCTCACAGTCCATGAACCGCGCCCCGGGACCCGACGCGTCGGCCAGGTCCGTCTCCCCGAACCGCACACCGTCGTAATCCCCGTCCGGCTCCAGACCCTCCCCGTCGAACTCCACGAGGGACGGCAGCCGGACCTCCGGCCGCCGAACCACCGCCACCCCGTCCTTCGCGCCCGCGCCCCTGCTGCTCCTGTTGCCTGTGCGTGCCATGCCCCCATCGTGACGCACACCACCGACACCGCCCCGGAGTGGGTGTCGCAGCGGGGGCGACAGCCATCCGCGGCTCAGGCCGCCCCGAGCTCCGCCAGCGCCCCGTCCGTCAGCCGGTACACCGTCCACTCGTCCTGGGGCCGCGCACCCAGCGACTCGTAGAAGGCGATGGACGGGGCGTTCCAGTCCAGCACCGACCACTCCAGGCGCCCGTACCCGCGCTCCACGCAGATCCGCGCCAACTCCCTCAGCAGCGCCTTCCCGTAACCCCCACCGCGCCGCTCGGGGCGGACGTACAGGTCCTCCAGGTACACACCGTGCACCCCGCGCCACGTCGAGAAGTTGAGGAACCACAGCGCGAACCCGACCACGGCCCCGTCGTCGTCCGACACCGCGACATGCGCGTACGCGGCGGGCCGCTCACCGAACAGGGCCTCGCGCAGCTGCTCCTCCGTGGCGTTCGCCTCGTGGAGCGCCTTCTCGTAGTCGGCGAGCTCACGGACCATGGCATGGATCTCGGGGACGTCCTCGGACGTGGCGGTACGGATCATGGGCGCAGCCTAACGACCGCCCCGCACCCCTCAGTCCCGTCCCAGCAGCCGCCGGGCGATCTCCGCATGGTCCGGATACAACCGCGGCTTCCCGCGCCGGATCCCCCACAGCGCGTTCTGCAGCACCCGCCCCAGCGTCCACGCCCGCGCACGCTCCCGGTCCAGCCCCAGCACCCCGGACAGCAGATCGAACCGCCACAGCACCTCGGACGCCTCGAACCTCTGGTCCAGCGCCGGGAACAGCTCGAACCCGGGATCGCCGGCGAGGGGCTTCGGGTCCAGGGCGACCCACTCCCCCGCCCGGTCCTCCTCCGCACGCCCGGCCAGGACGTTGGCGTAGTGCAGGTCCCAGTGCAGCAGCCGGTCCCCCGGCTCCCCCGCCACCTCCCGCACCGCCGCGGCGCAGTCCAGCAGCAGCCGCCGCTCGCCCTCGTCCGTCAGACCGGCCACCGCCCCCGGCGTCTCCTCCAGCATCCGCGCGGCCGCGTCCTCCAGCCGCCGCATCCCCGGCGGGGCCGGGACGAGCACCAGCCGGGCCAACGACTCCGCGAGCACCCGCACCGCCTCCCGGGCATCCGCCACATCGGTCAACGAACGCCGCTCGTCCAGCCGTTCCAGCAACATCGTGCCCGTCGCCGCGTCATGCTCCAGCAGACCCACCACCCCAGCGCCCGCCTCGCCCCACACCCGCAGCGCGACCGGCTCCCCCACCGTCTCCTCGTCCACCATCTGCAACTTCAGCGCCGCCCCGCGCCCGTCCGCCTCGCGCACCACCGGAACCACCAGCGCGCACATCCCGCACATCACGGCGCCGTCCGGCCGCAGCCCCCACTCCTCCAGGAACCTCCCCGCCAGCCGGGGCAGCGCACCGGCGAACGCCCGTCCCGCCGCACCCTTGTGCTCACTCAGATTCGCCATCAGGTCATCCGGTACGTCGATCACACCGTGAGCGTAGAGGTAACGTCCCTCCAGCGACTGGGCTGCACACGGACAAGCAGGGGACACATGAGCACCGTCAGTACCGTCAACGGCGGCATATCCTTCTGGTACGCGGGCGAGGGAACCCCCGCCCCACGCGAACCCCTGCCCGGCGACACCTCCGCCGACGTCTGCATCGTCGGCGGCGGATACACCGGACTCTGGACGGCGTACTACCTGAAGAAGGCCGTCCCCTTCCTCAACATCACCGTCCTGGAAGCCAAGTTCTGCGGATACGGCGCCTCCGGCCGCAACGGCGGCTGGCTCTACAACGGCATCGCCGGCCGCGACCGCTACGCCAGACTGCACGGCCACGACGCCGCGGTCCGCCTCCAGCAGGCCATGAACAACACCGTCGGCGAAGTCATCCGCATCGCCGGCGAAGAGAACATCGACGCCGACATCCACCACGGCGGCGTCCTCGAAGTCGCCCACACCCCCTCCCAGCTCGCCCGGCTCAAGGACTTTTACTCCGTCGAGATCGCCTTCGGCGAGACCGACCGCGTACTGCGCGGCGCCCGCGAGACCGCCGAGCGCATCCGCGTGTCCGGAGCCGTCGGCTCCAGCTGGACCCCGCACGGCGCACGCCTCCACCCCGCCAAGCTCGTCAAGGGCCTCGCCGACGCCGTCGAAGCCCTCGGTGTCACGATCCACGAGTCGACACCCGTCACCGAGATCAAGCCCAAGCACGCCGTCACCCCGTACGGCACGGTCCGCGCACCCTACGTACTGCGCTGCACCGAGGGCTTCACCGCGGGCCTCAAGGGCCAGAAGCGCACCTGGCTCCCCATGAACTCCTCCATGATCGTCACCGAGCCCCTCCCCAGGTCCCTCTGGGACACCATCGGCTGGGACGGCCGCGAGACCCTCGGCGACATGGCCCACGCCTACATGTACGCCCAGCGCACCGCCGACGACCGCATCGCACTCGGCGGCCGAGGCGTCCCCTACCGCTACGCCTCGGCCACCGACCACGACGGGCGCACCCAGCCGGCCACCATCGAGGCCCTGCGCGACCTGCTCGTCCGCTTCTTCCCCACCACCGCCGGCACCCGCATCGACCACGCCTGGTCCGGCGTACTCGGCGTCCCCCGCGACTGGTGCGCCACCGTCACCCTGGACCGCTCCACCGGCCTCGGCTGGGCCGGCGGCTACGTCGGCTCCGGCGTGGCCACCGCCAACCTCGCGGCCCGCACCCTGCGCGACCTGATCCAGCAGGACTCCGGCCAGGCCGGCCCCACCGACCTGACCGCCCTCCCCTGGGTCAACCACAGGGTCCGCCGCTGGGAGCCCGAACCCTTCCGCTGGCTCGGCGTCCACAGCCTCTACGCCGCCTACCGCGCGGCAGACCGCCGCGAGACGGCCTCACCGAACCTCGGCACGGACCGCCTGGCGAAAGCGGCGGACCGCATCGCGGGCCGACGCTGAGACCAGACGGCGTCCCGGCTCCCCGAACCACCCCTCAGGCGGCCTCCGCCCGCCGTCCGCCGTCGCGGTGAATGGGCGTCGCCGAACCCGTGAGGGGGACGCCCGTCCCACCGCGCCGGGCCGCGACGATCTCCGCCGCGATGGACAGGGCGGTCTCCTCCGGCGTACGAGCTCCCAGGTCGAGGCCGATCGGCGAGCGGAGCCGGGCCAACTCGGCTTCACGCAACCCCGCTTCCCGCAGCTTCCGGTCACGGTCCGCATGGGTACGGCGCGAACCCATCGCCCCGACGAACGCCACCGGCAACCTCAAGGCCTGTGTCAGCAGCGGAACGTCGAACTTGGCATCGTGGGTGAGCACGCACAGGACCGTGCGCCCGTCGGTCTCGGTGCGCCGCAGATAGCGGTGCGGCCAGTCCACGACCACGTCGTCGGCCTCCGGGAAACGGGCCCGGGTGGCGAACACAGGACGGGCGTCGCACACCGTGACGTGGTAGCCGAGGAACTTTCCCGCCCGGACGAGCGCCGCCGCGAAGTCGATCGCACCGAACACGATCATCCGAGGCGGCGGCAGGCTCGACTCCACCAGGAAGGTGAGGCCACCCGGACAGTGGGTCCCGTCCTCCGCGAGGTCGAACGTGCCGGTACGACCCGCGTCCAGCATCGCCCTCGCCTCGGCCGCCACCGCCCTGTCCAGCTCCGGGGAACCGGTGCCGCACGACCCCTCGTACGACCCGTCGACACGCACCGACAACGCCCTGCCCAGGAGCCCGGCAGGGCCCCGGACCACCCGGGCCAGGGCCGTCGGCCCGCCCGAGGCGGCGCCCGACAACGCCGACCGGACCGCCTCCCGGGCAGGCGACCGCGCGTCGACCGGGGTGACCATGACGTCGAGGACCCCGCCGCAGGTAAGCCCGACCGCGAAGGCGTCCTCGTCGCTGTAGCCGAACCGCTCGACGACGGTCCCGCCGTCCTCCAGCGCCTGGACGCACAGGTCGTACACCGCCCCCTCCACACAGCCGCCGGAGACCGAACCGATGACCGTGCCCCCACTGTCGACGGCAAGCGCCGCGCCCGGACCGCGCGGCGCGCTGCCGCCGACAGCCACGACAGTGGCCACGGCGAACTCCCGGCCCTCCTCAGCCCAACGGGCCAGCTCGTCGGCTATGTCAAGCACGAGAACCCGCCGTGAGGACACGATCGGGCCTGATGGGCAGGGTGCGGTGGCGCACCCCGGTCGCATGCCAGACGGCGTTGGCGATCGCCGCCGCCGCCCCCACGATGCCGATCTCGCCGATGCCCTTGATCCCCACCGGGTCGTCCGGGTCCGGGTCGTCCACCCAGTCCGCCTCGACGACCGGCACATCCGCGTTCGTGGAGATGTGATAGCCCGCCAGGTCGGCACCGTACAGAGCGCCGGTGTTCCGGTCCCTGACCGCCTCCTCGTGCAGGGCCATGGAAATGCCCCAGATCATCCCGCCGGTGAGCTGGTTGCGCGCCGTGAGCGGGTTGACGATCCGCCCGGCCGCGAAGATGCCGAGCATGCGGCGCACCCGCACCTCTCCCGTGGTCACGTCCACGGCGACCTCGGCGAACTGCGCCCCGTAGGAGTGCCGCTCCTTCTGCGCGAGGGCCCCGATGGCCTCGGTCGTGTCCGACCGCACCGTGATGCCCTCCGGCGGGACGGCGTCGCCCATGGCGAGACGCCCCCGCAGCTCCTCGGCCGCCGCCGTGACCGCCCAGGCCCACGACCGGGTGCCCATCGACCCGCCGGCGATCATCGCCGGCCCGAAGTCGCTGTCGCCGATCCGTACGCGTACACGTTCGGTCGGGACGTCGAGGGCGTCGGCGGCCACCAGCGTGAGCGCCGTACGCGCCCCGGTACCGATGTCCGCGGCGTTGATCCGCACGGTGAAGGTGCCGTCGGCCTCCGCGGTCGCGGCCGCCGTGGACGGCATCGCTCCGGCGCCGAAGGAGGCGCCCGCCGTCCCGGTACCGAGCAGCCAGCGCCCGTCCCGGCGCAGCCCGGGACGCGGGTCCCGGCCGGCCCAGCCGAACCTCCGGGCCCCCACGCGGAAACACTCGGGCAGCCTGCGGGTACTGAACGGCAGCCCGGAGACCGGACCCACCTCCGGCTCGTTGCGCAGACGCAGCTCGACCGGGTCGATGCCGCACTTCTCCGCGAGCTCGTCGAACGCCGACTCCAGCGCGAACGATCCGGGCGCCTCACCGGGAGCACGCATGAAGGTCGGACTCGGCACATCGAGCCGCACGACGCTGTTCGCCGTGCGGTGGGCGGGCGCGTCGTACATCACCCGGGCCACTCCGGCGCCCGGCTCGGTGAACTCGTACACGGTCGAGGTGGCGCTCACGCAGCTGTGATCCAGCGCCCGCAGCCGGCCCTCGGCGTCGGCACCGAGCCGGACCCGCTGGATCGTCGGGCTCCGGTAGCCGGCGAGCGAGAACAGCTGACGGCGCGTCATGACGACGCGGACCGGGCGGGACAGGGAGGTGGCCGCCATCACCGCGGCCACCTGGTGCGCACGGACACCCTTGCTCCCGAAGCCCCCGCCGACGTGCTCGGACCGCACGCGCACCGACGCCGGATCGAGCGAGAAGAGACTCGCGAGTTCGTTCGCGACCCACACAGTGCCCTGGTTGGAGTCCACGACCTCGAGCCGGCCACCGTCCCACAGCGCGGTCACCGCATGCGGCTCCATCGAGTTGTGGTGCTCCTCGGGCGTGGAGTACTCGGCGTCCAGGACGACGGCGGACCCGGCCAGCTCGGCCTCCAGGTCCCCCTTCTCCGTCACCCCCGGCCCGCTGATGCCGGGCGTCGTCTCCGCGTCGGGGAGTGCGCCGGAGAAGGTGACGTCGTGCGGCTCCTCCTCGTACTGCACCACCAGCGCTTCGGCGGCTTCCCTGGCCTGCTCGGACGTCTCGGCGACGACCAGCGCCACCGGCCAGCCCGCGTGCGGCACCCGGTCGTGCTGGAACACGGCGACGGTCGGGTCCGGCGGCATGCCGAGCATGCCGATGTAGTCGGTGTCGACCTGGGGAGCGTTCCCGTGGTGCAGGACGGTGAGGACGCCCGGCATCTCCAGGACCGGTCCGGTCTCCACCGAGCGGATACGGCCGCGGGTGATCGTCGACAACACCAGCCATCCGTGCGCGAGACCGGCGAACGGGATCTCGCCCGCGTAACGGGCCGCCCCGGTGACCTTGTCGCGGCCCTCCACACGGGTGTGGGCGGTGCCGACGGCCTTCGTCGTCCTGGTACCGGTCGTGGTGGTGGTCATCGGGCGGCCTCCTCGGCGAGTTCGCTCAGCACGGCGACGACGAGGTTGCGCATCAGTGTCACCTTGTACGCGTTGTGCGGCAGCGGCCGGGCGGCCGCCAGTTCGGCGTCGGCCGCTGCGGCGAAGGCCGCGGCGTCCGCCGGTCCACCGGTCAGTGCCTGTTCGGCCGTGTGCGCCCGCCACGGCCGGGACGCGACCGCTCCGAAGGCCAGGCGCACCTCGTGCACGACGCCGTCACGGACGTCGAGCGCGGCGGCGATCGAACCGATCGCGAAGGCGTACGAGGCGCGCTCGCGCACCTTGCGGTAACGGGAGTTGGCGGCCACCGGGGCGGGCGGCAGGACGACGCCGGTGATCAGCGCCCCCGGCGGGAGGGCCGTCTCACGGTGCGGGGTGTCGCCCACCGGCAGGTAGAACTCGGCGAGGGGCAACCGGCCCGGCCCGTCGGCCGTCTCGTAGGAGACGAGCGCCCCGAAGGCCGCCAGCGCCACCCCCATGTCGGACGGGTGGGTGGCCACGCAGTGGTCGGAGGCGCCCAGCACCGCGTGGTTGTGGTGCTCGCCCTCGATCGCGGGGCAGCCACTGCCCGGAACACGCTTGTTGCACGGCTTGGTCACGTCGCCGAAGTAGCCGCAGCGGGTCCGTTGCAGCAGATTCCCGCCGACGGTGGCCATGTTGCGCAACTGCCCGGAGGCGCCCGCCAGCACCGCCTGGGACAGCGCGGGGTAGTCACGGCGCACGTCGGGATGCGCCGCGAGATCGCTGTTGGTGACGGTCGCACCGATGCGCAGACCGCCGTCCTCGGCCACCTCGATCCGGTCCAACGGGAGTTCGCGTACGTCGACGAGCCTGCCGGGCCGCTCGACGCCGGTCTTCATCAGGTCGACGAGATTGGTGCCGCCCCCGAGGATCCTGGCGTCCGGGTCGGCGTCGAGCAGCGCGAGCGCACCGGAGACGTCGACCGCGCGTTCGTATCCGAACTCCTTCATGCCGCAGCCCCCTCGCGCTCCTGGTCCTGCGTACCCTCTTCGGCGCGGACAGCCTCCGCACGAATTCCAGCCGCGCGTTCGACCGCCTGCACGATCGCCACATAGGCGCCGCAGCGGCACAGATTGCCGCTCATCCGCTCCCGGATCTCCTCCGGCGTCAGTGGTGGTGGCCCGGCTTCGGGGCGTACGTCGTCGGTGACGGCGCTCGGCCAGCCGGCGGCGTGCTCCTCGATCATCGCGATGGCCGAACAGATCTGTCCCGGCGTGCAGTAGCCGCACTGATAGCCGTCGAGATCGAGGAACGCCTGCTGCACGGGGTGCAGTTGCTCGCCTTCGGCGAGTCCTTCGACGGTGGAGATCTCCCGGCCCTCGGCCGCCACGGCCAGCTGCAGGCAGGCGACGGTCCGGCGCTGGTCGACCAGGACGGTGCACGCACCGCACTGCCCCTGGTCACAGCCCTTCTTGGTACCGGTCAGATCGAGGCGCTCACGCAGGGCGTCGAGCAGGGTGGTGCGGTGGTCGACGGTCAGCGCGCGCTTCTCGCCGTTGATGTTCAGGGTGATGGCACTGTGCGTCGTCGGGGGCGTGGGGGCCATGATCAGCCTTCTTTCGCATGTCCGGACCACATCGCGAGGAGGGTCCGGCAGAAAAGGAAACGGAAGACGCGAAGTCGCAGGGAAGGAGAATGAGAGCCGGTGTCGACCGCCAGCTGTCCGTCCCGGCCGCGCACCGCTAAGGTGAACCTAACCGGACAGCTGTCCGCTCACCGGAAAACGTAATGGACAGTTGTCCGCTTACGCAAGGACGGGATTCGGCCACGGATCCGCGAGGAGGACGAGTGCGGCAGAAGAAGGACGCCCCCCTGCGCTCGGACGCGCAGCGAAATCGCGAACGCATCCTGGAAGTGGCCCTGACGGAGCTGACACTCTGCGCGGACGCCCCGCTCAGCGTGATCGCCAAGAAGGCGGGCGTCGGCCAGGGCACCCTCTACCGCAACTTCCCCAGCCGCGAGGCCCTCGTCCTGGAGATCTACCGCCACGAGATGCGGCAGGTCGCCGACGCCGCGACCGAGCTCCTCAGGACCCACGAGCCCGACCACGCCCTACGCGAGTGGATGGACCACCTCGCCCGTTTCGCCATGACCAAGGCCGGCCTCGCAGTCGCGATACGCCAGGCCACCAGCGCCCCGGGCAGCCCCGCCAAGCCGGACCCCACCCCCATCACGTCAGCGGCGGAACTCCTTCTCCGCACCGCCGAAGAGGCGGGCACCATCCGCCCGGGAGTGACCGCGGACGACTTCGTCCTCGCCATCGCCGGCCTCTGGCAACTCGACCCCCACGGCGACTGGCAACCCCGTGCCACCCGCCTCCTGGACCTGGTCATGGGCGGGCTGCGGGCGGGGGCTTCGGGCGGCAACAACTGAAAGGCCCAGGTCAGGGGTGCCTGACCTGGGCCTTCGTGGAGCCCCCTGTCGGATTCGAACCGACGACCTACGCATTACAAGTGCGTTGCTCTGGCCGGACTGAGCTAAGGAGGCGCGCGGAAGCAGTGTAACCAACCTCAGGACCGGAACCTGCTCGATATTCGGGACCTCGGACTGCTGACAGATCCGAAAACGCCAGGTAGGTTCACCTCAGGTTCACTCCAGTGGACCACACCACTCCCTACTCGGACCGTCCGGCACGTTCCTGCCGGTTGAGGAGAAGCATCGTCATGGCCAGTGTCACGTTCGACAAGGCGTCCCGCGTCTACCCCGGCTCCACCAAGCCGGCTGTGGACCAGCTCGAGATCGACATCGAGGACGGCGAGTTCCTCGTCCTCGTCGGTCCTTCCGGTTGCGGCAAGTCGACCTCCCTGCGCATGCTCGCGGGTCTCGAGGACGTCAACGGCGGTGCGATCCGCATCGGTGACCGCGACGTCACGCACCTGCCGCCGAAGGACCGGGACATCGCCATGGTGTTCCAGAACTACGCGCTCTACCCGCACATGTCCGTCGCGGACAACATGGGCTTCGCGCTGAAGATCGCCGGGATCAACAAGACGGAGATCCGGGCGAAGGTCGAAGAGGCCGCCAAGATGCTGGACCTCACCGACTACCTGGACCGGAAGCCGAAGGCGCTCTCGGGTGGTCAGCGTCAGCGTGTGGCGATGGGCCGTGCCATCGTGCGTGAGCCGCAGGTCTTCCTCATGGACGAGCCGCTGTCGAACCTCGACGCCAAGCTTCGCGTGTCGACGCGTACGCAGATCGCCTCGCTGCAGCGCCGCCTCGGCATCACCACCGTGTACGTCACCCACGACCAGGTCGAGGCCCTCACCATGGGTGACCGCGTCGCGGTCCTCAAGGACGGTCTGCTCCAGCAGGTCGACTCGCCGCGCAACATGTACGACCGCCCGGCGAACCTCTTCGTGGCCGGCTTCATCGGCTCCCCGGCGATGAACCTCGTCGAGGTCCCGATCACCGACGGTGGCGTGAAGTTCGGCAACAGCGTCGTCCCGGTCTCCCGTGCGGCGCTCTCCGCCGCCGCGGACCGCGGTGACCGCACCGTCACGGTCGGCATCCGCCCCGAGCACTTCGACATCGTCGAGCACGGCGGCGCCGCCGCGACCGGCCTCTCCAAGGCCTCGTCCGACGCGCCGGCCGGCCTCGCCGTCTCCGTCAACGTCGTCGAGGAGCTCGGCGCCGACGGATTCGTCTACGGTGGCGCGCAGGTCGGTGGCGAGCACAAGGACCTGGTCGTCCGCGTCGGCGGCCGTGCCGTTCCGGAGAAGGGCACGGAGCTGCACGTCGTGCCGCGCCCGGAGGAGCTGCACGTCTTCGCCACGTCGACCGGTGAGCGCCTGACCGCCTGAGCCCTCCTGCTCCGAGCCGCTACGGCCCCGTCCGCCCTCGCTCCGAGGGTGGGCGGGGCCGTTCGCGTGTCCTGGGGCGGAATCGGGTTTCGGATCCGGCATACGCGGAATTCCCCGGCGCACCGGCCGATTCACCCCAGCCCGTCAACGCCGAATTCGAAAAGGCCACTCGAACCATCCCTCTCAGGGGTGACGAAATGTCGCCAGGTCATCACTGACCGCTACGCTCGCCTGCGTGACCCACACCGCGCGCCGAATCGGCCGAACCCTAGCTCTCGTACTGCCCGTCGTCATGGTTCTGTCCGGGACCCTCGCGGTCACCCGTGTGCAGTGGTCGGGGCAGGACACCGAAACCCAGTTGCTGACCGCCGCCTCGGAGACCGTGTCCAAGCGGGCGAAGGCCCGGGCCCCTCAGGACGTTCTGCGGGACAAGCTCCTGCTGGAGCTCCGTGAGAAGGACCCTGGGGCCGCTCTGACGAGCCTCCAGCGGACCGTCGAGGGACGGCCCTCCCTCGCGAAGCACTGCATGTCGATCGCCAAGGCGCTCGGCAAGGCCGCCGTCGACCAGTACGGTCCGACGCGTGCCCACCGCTTCTCCCGTCCGGTCTGCGACACCTCGTTCGCCTCGGGCGTCGCGCAGTTCAGCTGAGCCGGGCATGTCCGGGCACGGCATATCGTGCCTGGCATGCATACGTTTCCGTCGCAGGCCGTGATCCTGGCGGGTGGTCAGGGCTCACGGCTGCGCCCCTACACCGATGACCGCCCCAAGCCGATGGTCGAGATCCCGGGGACCGGGACCCCGATCATCGGCCATCAGCTGTCCTGGCTGGCTGCCGAGGGCGTCACCGACGCCGTGATCTCGTGCGGCCATCTCGCCGATGTCCTGCAGGAATGGCTGGACTCGGCCGACCTTCCGTTGCGCGTCGCCACCGTCGTCGAGACCGAGCCGCTGGGCCGGGGCGGCGGTCTGAAGCATGCCGCGACCCGGCTCCCTGATCCGTCGGAGCCCTGGTACGCGACGAACGGCGACATCTGGACCCGCTTCTCGCTGCGGGAGATGGCCGCGTTCCACGCGGAGCGGGACGCCACGGCGACGCTCGCGCTCGCCCGTCCGCGCATCCCGTGGGGCGCCGTGGAGACCGACGCGTTCGGGCACATCACCGACTTCATCGAGTCGCCCCCGTCGCCATATCTGATCAACGCCGGCGTGTATGTCTTCTCGCCGGCGTTCACCGCGATGCTGCCGGACCGGGGCGACCACGAGCGGACGACGTTCCCCCGGCTGGCCCGTGAGCGTCGGCTGGCAGGTTTTCCGCTGCCGCACGGGGCGTACTGGCGGGCCATCGACACCGCGAAGGACCTCACGGAGGCGGCGAAGGAGCTGGGCTCCCACACGGGCGCCTGAGACCCGCCGTACGTATGCGAGGGCGGTCACCGGAAGCCGGTGACCGCCCTCGGGGCGTGCGGTGTCGGTGTCAGCCGAGCAGACCGCCGATGGGGTTCCGGCCGGCGCCGCCGGTCGAGCCGTCGTCGGATCCGCCGGTGGAGCCGCCCTCGTCCGCGCCGCCGGTCGTGCCACCGGAGTCGGCGGAGCCGGACGAGGTGGGGCCCGCGTCGCCGACGGGGGGTTCCTGCGGGGCCGGTTCCTGCGGGGGTGCCTGGCCGGTGCCCTGGGTCTGGCTGGGCTGACCCGTGCTCGCCCCGGCCGTCGGGGTGGAGTCACCGGTGGAGTCGGAGCCCTGGGTGGGCTCCTCGGCCGACGGGGTGCCGCCGGGTGCGCTGGAGGGGGTCGCCTCGGGGGTCCCGCCGTCCGGGGTCCGTGAGGGCTTGCCTTGCTTGTCCTCAGACGTGTCGGGGAGGGGGGAGCCCGGCAGCTGGTTGGTCGGATAGCTGTCGGGACCCGGCACGGTGACGACCTCGGTGGAGCGGACGGCCCCGCCGAGCATGGAGCCGACCAGCAGGGTCAGACCGACGACGACGGTGGCGACCACGGTGCCGCGGCGCAGCACGCGGCGGCGGAGGTCCCAGATCGCGGAGCGCGGGCCGAGCGTGCGCCAGGCCTCCCCCGCGAGGCGTCCGTCGAGTGAGTAGACGGGGGCGCCGGCGATGACGAGCGGGCTCCAGGCGGCCAGCAGGATGATGTCGGGGGTGTCGTAGGCGGCGGCGCTGCGCCAGCTGACCGTCACCAGGATGGCGGCGGAGAGCAGGACGCCGAAGGCCGCTGCGACGCGCTGCCAGAGCCCGAGGACGGTGAGGACTCCGACGACGACCTGGAGGAAGGCGACGGAGAGCCCGGCGGCGACGGGGTGGGAGAGCGCGAAGTCGCGCAGGGGTTCGGCGGCGCTCCAGGGGTGCAGCGAGGTCAGCCACTTGACCATGGAGCCGCGGTCGCCGCCGTCGAAGTAGGCGGGATCGCAGAGCTTGCCCATGCCGGTGTAGATGGCGAGGAAGCCGAGGATGACGCGCAGGGGCAGGAGAACGACCCCGAGGTTCATCCTTCGGCCGGGGTAGTAGGCGTGCCGGACGTCGTCGGTGGCGTGACGCCGCTCCGTGGCCGAGGTGTTGTCCTGGTCCTCGGCGTCGGGCCCGGCGTCGTAGGTGAGGTCGTACGCGTCGTGGGACGGCGTGCCGACAGTGTCGTAGGCGCCGACGGCCTGCCGCATCGGGGGGAGCAGCGGCCCGGTGCGGGCGCCTCCGGGCTGGTGGGGCCCGAGTACGGGGTTGGGTTGGGTCTCGTCGAGGCGCGGGATGACCTGGGTGCCGATGGCCGCGTCGTCGTGTCCCGGGGCGAAGTCTCCGCCGGGGCGGGTGTCGAGGTGGCCGGCGGTGGAGTTCCGTACGGCCTGCAGGAGTCCGGTCGCTCCGGGGTCGCCCGGTTCGGACCTGCCGCTCCAGACGACGGGGGCCCGCCTGCGTCCGCCCGCGCCCCCCATGGCGGGGATCCTGACCGGTCCGGCGGAGCCCACGGGGCGCAGACGGGTGCGCTGACCCGGGGCGAGCTGCACCCTGAAGCTGGCGTGGCTGACGATGACCTGCGCGGGGTCGCTGTCCACCTTTGTCATGCTCAGGGCGGGTTGATCGTCGAACCGAGGCGTTCTGGTGTCCACACTCATCTAACCGAGTGATGTGTGATTAGGACACTGCCTTGACGCGTCGGGAGTGTCCGCGACCCGTCAATTCCAGCCAACTCCTACCGAACGGGAGCTCCTGTTCGATATCCGCTCGTCCACCCGCGTAGGCCCACGGACCCGGCGCCGCCATGAGAACGGCCGACCGGCCCGACGGACCGAGCGTGGACGGCCTCGGGAGCGCTACCCGGGCCGTCCTTCGGCGGCGTCACGCCCTGCGGCGTGCCACCTCGTAGAGCACGATGCCCGCGGCGACGCCGGCGTTCAGCGACTCGGCGCCACCCGGCATGGAGATCCTGACCCGGTAGTCGCAGGTCTCGCCGACGAGCCGGCCGAGGCCCTTGCCCTCGCTGCCGATGACGATGACGACGGGGCCCGCGAGGGCTTCCAGGTCCTCGACGGTGTGCTCGCCGTCGGCGGCGAGGCCGACGACGGTGAGGCCCGCCTTCTGGTAGCCCTCCAGGGCGCGCGTCAGGTTGGTGACTCGGGAGACGGGGGTCCGGGCCGCGGTGCCGGCCGAGGACTTCCAGGCTCCGGCGGTCATACCGGCCGCCCGGCGCTCGGGAACGACGACGCCGTGGCCGCCGAAGGCGGAGACGGACCGGACGATCGCGCCGAGGTTACGGGGGTCGGTGACGCCGTCGAGCGCGACGATCAGCGGGTCCTCGTTGTTGTCGTACGCGGCGGCGGTGAGGTCCTCCGGGTGTGCGTACTCGTACGGCGGGACCTGGAGGACGAGGCCCTGGTGGTTCAGGCCGTTCGTCATCCGGTCGAGCTCGGGACGCGGGGCCTCCATGAGGTGGATGTTGCCGCGCTCACCGGCGAGCTGGAGTGCCTCGCGGACCCGCTCGTCGTTGTCGATGTACTGCTGGACGTAGAGGGTGGTCGCGGGGACGCCGTCACGCAGCGCCTCGAAGACCGGGTTACGGCCGACGACCATCTCCGACGTGCCCTTGGCGCCGCCACGGCGCGGTGCGGGGCGGCGGGCGGCGGCCTGCTTGGCCTGGGCGTTCGCCACCCGGTTCTTCTTGTGTCCCTTACGGGCGGACGCGGGCGGCGTCGGTCCCTTGCCTTCGAGAGCACGGCGTCGGTTACCGCCGCTGCCGACCTGCATGCCCTTCTTGTTGGACGTGCGGCGGTTCCTGCGCTGGCTGTTCCCGGCCATGACCTACCTGTTTCGTTGCTTCAGAAAGACGTCGTCAAGTGAAAGTGTGCCGCCCGGACGGCCGGGCGGCACATTTGCGCTGCTCACGCATGGTGCGAAGGTCCGCTCAGCGCGGTCCGAGAGACCACCGGGGTCCGCTGGGGCTGTCCTCGATGACGAGGCCGGACTGGTTGAGCTGGTCGCGGATCGCGTCGGCCGCGGGCCAGTCCTTGCGCTCGCGTGCGGACTGGCGCTGGTCGAGGACGAGCCGTACGAGGGTGTCGACGACGCCGTGCAGATCCTCGCCGCGGTCGCTCTCGCCCGCCCAGTGGGGGTCGAGCGGGTCCAGGCCGAGGACGCCGAGCATCGCACGCACCTCGGCAAGGCGGGCGACTGCGGCTTCCTTGTCGTCGGCGGCGAGGGCGGAATTGCCCTGCCGGACGGCGGTGTGGACGATCGCGAGCGCCTGCGGGACACCGAGGTCGTCGTCCATGGCCTCGGCGAAGGCGGGCGGCACCTCCGCCGCCGGCTCGACCGGTCCCCCGGTCTTCTCCATGACGCGCTGGACGAAGCCCTCGATGCGCGCGAAAGCGGACTCGGCCTCGCGCAGCGCGTCCTCGCTGTACTCGATCATGGAGCGGTAGTGCGGGGTGCCGAGGTAGTAGCGGAGGACGATCGGGCGCCAGGCCTTCACCATCTCGCTGACCAGCACGGAGTTGCCGAGGGACTTCGACATCTTCTCGCCGGCCATGGTGACCCAGCCGTTGTGCACCCAGTACGCCGCGAAGGCGTCGCCGAAGGCCTTGGCCTGGGCGATCTCGTTCTCGTGGTGCGGGAAGACCAGGTCGAGGCCGCCGCCGTGGATGTCGAAGGCGGTACCGAGGTACTTGTGCGCCATCGCGGAGCACTCCAGGTGCCAGCCGGGACGGCCGCGGCCCCACGGGGTCTCCCAGCTGGGCTCGCCGGGCTTGGCGGCCTTCCACATGGCGAAGTCGCGCTGGTCCCGCTTGCCGGTCTCACCGTCGCCGGACGGCTGGCGCAGGTCGTCGAGGTCCTGGTTGGAGAGCTCGAGATATCCCTCGTACGAGCGGACGTCGAAGTAGACGTTGCCGTCGGCCTCGTAGGCGTGTCCGCGCTCGATGAGGCCGCGCATCATCTCGACCATCTCGGTGATGTGGCCGGTGGCCCGCGGTTCGTACGTGGGCGGGAGGCAGCCCAGGGCGTCGTAGCCGGCGTTGAACGCGCGCTCGTTCTCGTAGCCGATGGCCCACCAGGGGCGGCCTTGCTCGGCGGACTTCTTGATGATCTTGTCGTCGATGTCGGTGACGTTCCGGATGAACGTGACGTCGTAGCCGCGGTATTCGAACCAGCGGCGCATGATGTCGAAGTTCAGCCCGGACCTGATGTGCCCGATGTGCGGGGCGGCCTGCACCGTGGCGCCACAGAGGTAGATCGAGACACAGCCCGCTGTGAGCGGGACGAAGTCACGAATCTGCCGGGCGTTGGTGTCATGCAGGCGAATAGTCACCCCTCAAGGGTAGTGGGCCCGCACCAGTGCCCCGCGCCCCCTGTGGAAAACGTGTCACAACCGATCGGTGACAGCGGTGTCGGGCTCCCGCCGCCCGGCGGTCAGGGTCAGGGCGAGCAGGGCGCCGGCCAGCGGGACAGCGGCGAGCACCGTCCACAGGACGGGGCCCGCTGTGCCGAGCAGCGTTCCGGTGGCGGCGCTGCCCACGAGGACGGCCAGGCCCGACACGGAGGACAGGGCTCCGGTGGCGAGCCCGAGCCGGTCGTCGTCGACCAGGTCGGGTACGAGCCCCCGGGCGGCCGGGACCAGCAGCATCTGGCCGAGCGTGAGCAGGCCGACGAGTACCGCCCCGGGGAGCAGCCCGGCGGGCCCGTCCGGGGTGAGGGGCACCGCGGCGAATCCGGCGGCGACGACGGCGAGCCCCGCGACGAGGGCGGTCCGTGGCGCGACCCGGCGGGCGGACCAGCGGGTCAGCGGGAGCTGGGCGGCGACGACGAGCAGGGAGGAGAGCGCGAAGAGTCCGCCGAGCGCGCTCTGGGAGCCGGTGGCCCGCTCCACCTCGGCGGGCAGGGCGAGGTAGAGCTGGTTGTAGGAGACGAGATAGCTGCTGTACACGAGGCAGAGCACCAGGAAGGGCCGGTTGGCGAAGACCTCGCGGGGCAGGACGGCGCCCACCCGCGTGGTACGGACGCGGCGCGGCCTGCGGGGCATGAGGCGGGCGTGTCCGGCGAGTACGCCGACGAAGACCACGGCCCCGGCGAGGCACGCCGTCCGGAATCCGCCGCCCAGGAGCAGCAGCAGGCTGCCGAGCAGCGGGCCGAGGAAGGCTCCGGCCTGACCGGCGGCGGAGAACACGGCCAGCACCTGCGCGCGCGGCCTCCCGGTCTCGGCCTCGTGGGCGACGGCGGCCCTGGCGGTCTCCGATTCGACGGCGGGTGAGAAGAGGGCGGCGGCGAATCCGATGAGGAGGACGGCGCCGATGACGGTGGGGGTGGAGCCCGCCTGGGCGAGCCAGCAGAATCCGGCGATGCGCAGGACGCAGCCGGTGAGGACGACCGGCCTGGGGCCGTAACGGTCGGTGAGGGCCCCGCCGACGACGAAGAGGCCCTGCTGGCTGAAGGTGCGCAGGCCGAGCACGAGTCCGACGAGCCAGCCCGCCATGCCGAGCCCGTCGCCGAGGTGGGTGGCGAGGTAGGGCAGGACCGCGTAGAAGCCGGTGTTGAAGGCGAACTGGGTGGCGGTCAGGAGCCGGAGGTACGGCTTGGGTTCCGGCGTCCGGTCCGGCGGGGCGCTCACCGCGGCCGGAGTCGTCACCGTCCCCTGCCCCGTACGGCCGCCGAGGTCAGCACCGCGAGCGCGCCGAGGGCGGCGAGGGCGGCGGCGGGGGCGAGGACGGCCCAGGGGGCGCGTTCGGCGTAGGCCATGTTCTCGGAGAGCATGCGGCCCCATTCGGGTGCTGGGGCCGGGGTGCCGAGGCCGAGGAAGCCGAGGGAGGCGAGTGCCAGGGCGATGGCCGGGACGCGCAGGACGGCGTGGCGTACGACGGGTGGCAGGACGCCCGGCAGGATGTGGCGGCGCATCCGGTGCCAGGGTCCGGCGCCGAGGGCGCGGGCGACGGTGACGTGCGGGGCGGCGCGTTCCTGGGCGTACAGGGCGGAGGTGTGGGCGGCGAGCGGCGCCCAGGCGACGGCGGTGACGGCGGCGGCCGCGCCCAGGGCGCCGGGACCGGCGATCCCCGCGACGACGAGGCCGGCCAGGACCGCGGGGAGCGCGTTGGCCGTCTCGGTGAGGGCACCGGCGCGGGCCGCCCCGGCGAGCAGGCCCAGGAGCAGGGTGACGGCGCCGACGGCGATGGCGGTGAGCACGGTCGTGGCGGCGCCGTGGCCGAGGCGGGCCAGGACGTCGCGGCCCAGGGGGTCGGTGCCGAGGGGGTGGGCCGCCGAGGGGGACGCGAGGCGGGCCGCGGTGTCGGCGTACAGGGGGTCGCGCAGCAGGCCGGTGAGGACGACGGCGACGAGGAGGGCCCCGAGGAACGCCGCGCCGAGGGTCACGGCCCGTCGGGTGGGGAGGGTGGGCGTGACGAGCGGAGGGAGGGCGCCGTCGGTGCGGGCGGGGCCGAGCAGGGTCCTGGAGGCGAGCCGGGCCGCGAGTCCGGCGGCGACGCCCAGGAGGAGCAGGAGCAGCACGCAGGCCTGGAGGACGGGCAGGTCCTGGGCGAGGGCGGCGGACAGGGCCGTGCCGCCGAGCCCGGGTATGGCGTACAGCGTCTCGACGGCGACGGCGCCACCGGTGAGGCCTACGACGACGAGGCCGAGCTGGGGCAGCAGCGCGGGCAGGATGCGGCGCAGGGCGTGGGCGGCGATGCGGCGGGCGGGCATGCCGTGGGCGGTGGCGGCGCGCGCCCAGGGTTCGGCGAACGCGGCGGGCAGCGCGTCGTCGAGCAGTCGCCCGAGCAGCGCACCGGCGGGGACCCCCATGGCGAGGGCGGGCAGGACGAGCTGGTCGGCGCCGCCCCAGCCGAGGGCGGGGAACCAGCCCAGCTGTACGGCGAGGACGGTGCACAGCACGGCGGCGAGGAGGAATTCCGGCAGTGCGGCGAGCACGGCGGCGCCGACGCCCGCCCGGGTGGTGACGAGCCGGCGGCGGGCGCCCTTGCGGAGCGTTCCGGCGGCGAGGGCGAGCGCCAGGAGGGCGGCGACGGCGAGCGAGGCGCCCATGAGGGTGAGGGAGACCCCGAGTGCGGAGGTCACGTCGGGGCCGGCCGGCTGTCCGGAGACCCAGGACTCGCCCAGGTCGCCGCGGAGCAGGCCGGACGCCCAGCCGCCGAGGACGTGCAGCGGGCCGCCGTCCAGTCCGGTCTCGGCGCGGATCGCGGCGAGCACGTCCGGTGTGGGCGGGCGGTCGGCGTAGCGGGCGTGGAGGATGGTCAGCGCCGGGTCGGTGCGGGTCAGCCAGGGCAGCAGTCCGATGACGGCGACGACGGCCAGCAGCGTGCCGAGCCGCCCGGCCAGGTACTTCACGCGGTCACCCGAGGCGGGTGTCGGCGGTGATGAGGGTGCGTTCCATCGGGTCGAGGGCGACGCCTTCGACGCGGGTGTCGTCGTAGCCCTGGACGAAGCGTTCGTGGACGAGCGGTACGAGCGCGTCGGCGCCGAGGACGGCGGCCTCGGCGGTCATCTCGGCGCTGTGGCGGGCGTCGGTGGCGGTCAGTGAGGCGGCCTTGTCCACTGCGGCGTCGACGCTCCTGTCGCAGAGCTGGGAGATGTTGAAACTGCCGTCGCAGGTGAAGTCGGAGGCGAGGTAGGAGACGGGGTCGGCTGTGTCGAGCAGGGTGTTACGCGCCTGGATGAACGCGTCGTACTTCCCGGCGAGCGCGTCGGCCTCCATCTGCGCGTAGTCGCGGACGACCTGTTCGACGGTGAAGCCGCGCTTCTCCAGCTGCTGCTGCACGAGTGTCGCGACCTCGGGGAGTTCGGGCCGGTTGGTGTAGGTGGCGAGGACGATCTTCTTCGTCTTCGCCACCTCGCCGCGGCTCGCCGCCGGGGTGCGGCCGGTGGGCGCGGTGCGCTCGTCTGCCGCCCAGGGGATGCCGGGGCCGAGGAGCCCCTGCGCGGTGTCGGCGCGGCCCTCGTACACGCCGTCGACCAGGGCCTCGGAGTCGATGGCCTCGCGGGCGGCGGCGCGCATGGCAGGGTCGGCGAAGACTCCGCTTCCGGTGTTGAGCGAGAGGCCGTTGGTACGGGCGGACGGGAACTCGTGGACGTACGAGTCGCCGAGCAGGGACGCCTGGGAGATCGGTACGTATTCGGCGACGTCGACGGCCTTGGTGCGCAGCGCGTTGGCGCGGGCCGTGCCGTCCGCGGCGAAGGTGACGTCGACGCCCGGGGCCTTCGCCTTGTCGCCCCAGTAGTCGGCGTTGCGCTCCAGGGTGGCGGCGACCGCGCCCTTGACGTCGGTCAGGGTGAAGGGGCCGGTGGCGTGCCCGGCGGGGTTCGCCTTGCCGTTCTCGTAGGCGGCGGCGGAGAGGATCGTGAGGGACGGGTTGGCGAGCCGTTGCGGAAGCAGCGGGTCGGCCTCCTCGGTGACGATCCGTACGGTGCCGGCGTCCGTGGCGGTCGCCTTCAGGGTGGTGTCGGACAGGACCCTGGGCAGCGGGGACGCCTTGCTCGCGGCGGTGAGGGACCGGACGACGGCGTCGGCGTCGACCTTCGCGCCGTCCTGGAAGACGGCGTCGCGGAGGGTGAACGTCCAGGTGGTGGGGTTGTCCTGCTTCCAGGACGCGGCGAGGGCCGGCTGGGCGGCGCCGTTCCTGTCCAGGGTGGTGAGGCCCTCGATGACGGCGAGCCGGCTGAGGGTGACCGCGTCGTCCCCGTAGGGGGACATGGCCTGGGCGGGCGGGAAGGCCATGACGACCCGGAGCCGTTGCGCGTCACCGGATGTCCCGGAGCCGCTCGACGAGGAGCAGGCTGCGAGCGGGAGCAGCAGGGCCGCGGTGGCGGCGATGACCGGCAGCGGGGTGCGGCGGCTTCGGGGCATAGGCATGACGGAGACCCTATATGGAAACGATTATCATCAGATGTGCGGGACGGTCAGGCCGTCGGGGGCCGGCATGGGCAGCTCGAAGTGGATGACGCTCTGGCCGCCGCCCGGCAACGCGCGCTCGTCGCACACCTCATGGGCGAGCGACCGCCAGAACGGTTCGGCGCCCGGCACGGCCGGATCGGTGTGCAGGTAGAGCGAGGTGTAGCCGCCCGCCCGCGCCGCGAAGTTCCCGAGCTCCCGCACGAGCGCGCGGGCCAGGCCGTGCCTGCGGTGCTCGGGCCGTACGTAGATCCGGCACAGCTGGGCCGTCGAACCGGAGGGGAAGCGGTCCGCGACCCACTGCGGATTGGGCGGCGCCTGGGGGCCCCGGTCCCGTACGGCGCCCGTCGCCACGACCTCGTCCCCGCGCACGACGACCAGGAGGGTGCAGCGCTCGGGGCGCAGGTAGGAGCCCTCGAGGTCGATGATGTCGGCGTGCCAGCGGGGTACGTAGCCCGAGCGCAGGTCGTGATAGACGGTGTCCAGCATCACGGCCCTGGCGCCGCCGACGTCCCGCACGGTGGCGGTCCGCAGGACGTACCCGTCCGTACGGGCCGGCGCGTCCGGCATCCTCGTCGCCCCGGCCGTCGCACTCACCACTGACGCTCACCCTCGCTCTCGGCCGTACGGCACATCACTTGCCGTACCAGCGTACGTGCAAGCGATGTGCAATAAGGCGGGCGGGTCGGGCCTCAGCCCTCGGCGTCCTCGGCGCGGTAGACCAGAGCGGTCGCGATGCCCGCGATGCCTTCGCCCCGGCCGGTGAACCCAAGGCCGTCGGAGGTGGCGGCGGAGAGCGAGACGGGGGCGCCGACGGCGTCGGACAGCACCTTCTGGGCCTCGTCGCGCCGCTTGCCGATCTTCGGCCGGAGACCGACGACCTGCACGGCGACGTTGCCGATCCCGAAGCCTTCGGCGCGCACGATGCGGGCCGCTTCGGTGAGGAGCGTGACACCCGACGCGCCCGACCACTCCGGGCGGCCGGTACCGAAGTGCTGCCCCAGGTCACCGAGTCCGGCGGCCGAGAACAGGGCGTTGCAGGCGGCGTGTGCCACGACATCGGCGTCGGAGTGCCCGGCGAGACCGGGGCCCTCGCCCTCCCACAGCAGCCCGGCGCACCAGAGCTCGCGGCCCTCCTCGAAGGCGTGGATGTCGGTCCCGATGCCGACGAGCGGGATCACGGGAGCCGGCCGCTGCCGCTTCGCTGCTTCAGAATCCATCGTTCGCCCTCCGGCGTGCGAGAACGGCCTCCGCGAGGACCAGGTCCAGGGGCCGGGTCACCTTGAACGCTTCTTCGTGGCCGGGTACGACGACGACCGGCGAGCCCAGCCGTTCGACCATGCCCGCGTCGTCGGTCGCGCCCTCACCTTCGACGGCCACGCTCCCGTGCGCCCGGGCGAGCGTGCCCCGGTCGAAGCCCTGGGGCGTCTGCACGGCCCTCAGCCGTGCTCGTGCGGGGGTCGAGAGGACCGGCTCCGGTATGCCCGGCTCGCCCGGCTCGACCTCCTTGACGGTGTCGGCGAGGGGAACCGCGGGAACGACGGCGGGAGCCCCGGCGCGTACCGCTTCGATGACGGCGTCCACGGTGTCGACCGGCACGAGGGGCCGGGCCGCGTCGTGGACGAGCACGACGGAGACGTCGTCGGGCAGGGCGTCGAGGCCGAGCTTCACGGACTCCTGACGTGTCGCGCCACCGGGGACGACGACGTAGTCGGTGTGCTCGGGCAGCGCGTGCCCGTCGATGAGGTTCTTGACCTCGGGCGCGCCGTCCGGGGGCGCGACCACGACGACGAGGGTGACGGCGCGGGAGGCCGCCATGGCGCGCACGGCGTGGATGAGCATGGGCGTACCACCGAGCGCGCGCAGCGCCTTCGGGGTACCGGGGCCGAGCCGGACGCCGCGGCCCGCCGCGGGGATCACCGCCGCGGTGCGGGGGCTCGGTCCATCAGGCATCGGTGACATCGGTGACATCGGTTGCACTCCGAAGCTTCGGCAGGTTTGTTTCCACGGCGGACGTGGGTATGGCCTGGACGTGCCCCCGACCGTAGGTGGGGGGCGAGCCGGGCTCTACGCCTTGACCTGACCGGGACCCCTTCCGTGACCCCTGGTCGGCCAAGCCGCGGCACGGCTCGGTGGAGGTTGCTGAGGGAACGGCACCGGAGACCGCACCGGTCGGCTTTCCGCTTTCCGGCCGCTCTCCGGCTTTCCGGTCGGCTTCCGGACGGATCCCTTCGGATCCGAACATGCCGCAGCGCCCGACGACCCACCGTGAAGACGGCTGGTCAGCGGGCACCGCGGCATATATACCCGACACCGGATTCAGTTCACCGGCGCCGTGCGATCACGTCGCCGTGTGATCACCGGCGCCGTCCGGGCACCGGCATCGCTGCCGGTCACCGGTGTCGTCCCGTTCAGGACGCGAGGACCTCGTCGAGCAGGGCCTCGGCCTTGTCCTCGTTCGTGTTCTCCGCGAGAGCGAGCTCGCTCACCAGGATCTGGCGGGCCTTGGCGAGCATGCGCTTCTCACCTGCGGAGAGTCCGCGCTCGCGCTCGCGACGCCACAGGTCACGCACCACTTCGGCGACCTTGATGACATCGCCGGAGGCGAGCTTCTCGAGATTTGCCTTGTAGCGTCGGGACCAGTTCGTCGGCTCTTCGGCGTACGGCGCGCGCAGCACCTCGAAGACCCGGTCCAGCCCTTCCTGCCCGACTACGTCACGCACACCGACGAACTCCGCATTGTCCGCCGGTACACGAACCGTCAAGTCGCCCTGGGCGACCTTGAGCACCAAGTAGGTCTTGTCCACGCCTTTGATCTGGCGAGTTTCGATAGCCTCGATCAGCGCGGCCCCGTGATGGGGATAGACCACGGTGTCGCCAACCTTGAACGTCATGTGACAGGTACCCCTTCCGTGGCTATCCAGAGTAACACGAGAACGGCTTCTCCTGAATGGCGTTTTCGCAGGTCAGGGCATATCTCGGGGCTTGACAACTGCAACAGGAACGTGCTGCGAGAGGCTTCCGGAGGGCGATATTCGCAGGTCGGAGCAGGCGTGCGGGCGCACCGAAACACACGCGCCACAGATGCCGGAAGGCCTCCAGAAGGGGCCGAACGTCCCGTTTTGCCGGGTTCCGCGTGGTGAACTTCCCGTACTCCGTTCGGGCCTCGATCACCCGTACGGCTCTTAGCGTCGGTGGCCATTGAAATTGATCAACGGCGTCGAGCCGGGCGCATTATGCGGGGGAAATGCGCCACCGCCCGGAAATCGATCATCGGCCGGCCGGCGCACCGGTCATCGCGTTTTGTGAACACCGCGCGAATCGTCATGGCCGGGGAGACTGCCGCACCCCGGCCGGAAGATGTCCTCGGCAAGGCCGGCGGTACCGGTTCCCAGGTCGGGCGGCTCATGAGGCGGGTCGGGTGCGGGCCCGGGACGGCGGCTCGGTAACCTGGGCCCGCTGACACACACTTAGGGCGGCTTTACGGCCGCTCGGGCCTTCCTGTCCGCAGAGTCCGAAGTCCGCAGTCCGAACGTTCAAGGAGTTGCCGCCGCCGTGAGCCGCAGCCTTCGACACGGCGCCTTCGCCGCCACTGCCCTCGTGTTCTCGATCGGCGCGCTGTCCGCGTGCGGCGCCGGCAACAACGCGCAGACGCTTCAGGTCAGGCCGGACAACGCGGCCACCGCTGTCGATTCCATCAAGATCCAGAACCTGAACATCATCACCCAGCCCGAGCCGGACGCCGAGGGGCCGGCGGTCATCGCCGCCACCCTGTTCAACGACGGCACCAAGCGCGAGGTCGTGGAACGGATCACCCTGCCGGGCACCGACGCCACGGTGGAGCTGCAGCCCGCCAAGGGCAAGGGACCGCTCGTGGTCCCGGCCGGCGGAAGCGTCGTCATCGGCGGGAAGAACAACGCCTCTGCCGTGATCGAGAACGGCCGCGCGGCCGGGGCCGGCGGCGACGTACAGACCGTCGCCTTCGCGTTCAGCGAGACGGGCGACGTCGAGCTCGGCGCGGCCGTCGTCCCGGCGAAGGGCTACTTCAAGGACTTCGGCCCGAGCGTGCTGCCCTCGGCCGAGCCCACGGACACCCCCTCGGACTCCGCGTCCGAGACGCCCGGTGCCGGTGAACAGTCCGAGGCGCCCGGCGAGCAGTCCGAAAGCCCCTCGGGTACGACCGAGGACGCGGCCGCCCCGGAAGGCGACGGCGCAGCCCACTGACGGCGCGCGTGGGGGTGTCTCCGACGGAGACACCCCCACGTAGCCCGCAGCCCTCGCTCAGCGGTCCCTACCGTCCCTACGGTCCGGTTTACGGCTCGAACTTGTAGCCGAGGCCCCGCACCGTCACGAGGTAACGCGGCGCCCCCGGATCGGGCTCGATCTTGGCGCGGAGCCGCTTGACGTGGACGTCCAGGGTCTTGGTGTCGCCGACGTAGTCCGCACCCCAGACCCGGTCGATCAGCTGCATGCGCGTCAGCACGCGTCCCGCGTTGCGCAGGAGCATCTCGAGCAGGTCGAACTCCTTCAGCGGCAGGTCGACCTTGCCACCGGAGACCGTGACGACGTGACGGTCCACGTCCATCCGGACCGGGCCCGCCTCCAGCGCGGCCGGGGTGACCTCCTCCGGCTCCCCGCGGCGGCGCAGGACCGCGCGGATGCGGGCCACCAGCTCCCGCGAGGAGAAGGGCTTGGTCACATAGTCGTCGGCTCCTATTTCCAGGCCGACGACCTTGTCGATCTCGCTGTCCTTGGCGGTGACCATGATCACCGGGACGTTGGACCGGACACGCAGCTGCCGGCAGACCTCGGTGCCGGGCAGACCCGGCAGCATCAGGTCGAGCAGCACGAGGTCGGCGCCGTTGCGCTCGAACTCGTCAAGGCCGTCCGGGCCGGTGGCCGCGATGGCCACCTCGAAGCCTTCCTTGCGGAGCATGTAGGACAGGGCGTCGCTGAAGGATTCCTCATCCTCGACGACAAGCACTCGGGTCACGGAAGAGCCTCCGGGGCAGGAAATGGTTCATAGGAATCGGTCTCGTACGGTCCGTCGTCGTCAACAGCTCCGTTGACGAGGAGGGGTCCGCCGGTGGTACGACCCCGTACGACGCCCGACTCGGGCAGTCGCAGGGTGAACGTGGAGCCCTGTCCCTCCGAGCTCCATACGGTGACCTCCCCGCCGTGCGAGGCGGCCACATGCTTGACGATGGCGAGGCCGAGACCGGTGCCACCGGTGGCCCGTGAGCGGGCCGGATCGACGCGGTAGAACCGCTCGAAGACACGCTCGCGGTCCTTCTCGGAGATGCCGATGCCCTGGTCGGTCACGGCTATCTCGATCAGATCCCCGCCGGGCGCGGCCATCTTCCGTGCGGCGATACCGACGCGGGTGCGGGCGGGGCTGTAGTTGACGGCATTCTCCACGAGATTGCCGAGAGCTGCCGCGAGCTGGCTCCGGTTCCCCCAGACGAAGAGGCCCTCGGCGCCGCCCGAGGCCATGGTGATCTGCTTCGTGCCCGCCTGCTGGCGGCAGCGGTCGATGGCCTCGGCGACCAGGTCCTCCACCCGCACGGGCTCGGCGTCCTCGAGCGGGTCGTCGTTCTGTACCCGGGAGAGATCGATGAGCTCCTGCACGAGGTTGGTCAGCCGGGTCGCCTCGATCTCCATGCGTCCGGCGAACCGCTGCACCGCCTCCGGGTCGTCGGCGGCGTCCATGACGGCCTCGGAGAGCAGGGACAGTGCGCCCGTGGGCGTCTTGAGCTCATGGCTGACGTTGGCGACGAAGTCGCGTCGTACCGCTTCTATGCGGCGGGCCTCCGTGAGGTCCTCGACCAGCAGCAGCACCAAACGTGAGCCCAGCGGGGCGACCCTGGCAGAGACGGCGAGCGCGTCGCCCCGGCCCGTACCGCGACGCGGAAGGTCCAGCTCCACCTGCCGTATCTCACCGTCCCGCCGGGTGTCCCTGGCCATGTGGAGCATCGGCTCGACCGACAGGCGCCCGCCCCTGACCAGGCCCAGCGCATAGGCGGCGGAGCTGGCCTTGACGACACCGTCGCTCTCGTCGAGCACGACGGCGGAGGAGCTGAGCACGGAGAGGACCGTGTCCACTCCCGGAGGCAGCGCCGCGTTGCTGTCGGGGCGCAGGGACGTACGTGTGGGCCGCCTCTGCTCGCGTTCGCTCCAGCGGAACGCCAGCATGGCGATCACACCGGTACACAGCCCGGCGATCGCAGCAGCTGCGGCGACTGCCGCGTTCACGTCCATGCCTCAAGGTTATGCGGGTGCGCCGACACTCTCACAGCCATCCGGGTGCCATCTCGAACACTCGTCGCCCAGAGTTCACTGAGGGGATAGTGACGGTTCACTTAGGCGGCCGGAACCCGACGCGTTGGCCCCGCACCGTGGCAACGTGGGGGTCGGCCCCAAGACCCCGGCCTCAGCAAGGATCTGGAGAGGGACTTCCATGCGCGACGCTTACCACGAGGAACTCGATTCGATCGGCGAGGGCCTGGTCGAGATGGCCCGGCTCGTCGGCTCGGCGATCGGTCGGGCGACGACCTCCATGCTCGACGCCGATCTCAAGCTCGCCGAGAGCGTGATCGCCGGGGACCAGAAGGTCGACGACCTGCAGCACGACCTGGAGGCCCGTGCCATCGCACTGCTGGCCCGCCAGCAGCCCGTGGCCACCGATCTTCGGATCGTGGTCACCTCGCTGCGGATGAGCGCCGACCTGGAGCGCTCGGGCGACCTCGCCCAGCACGTCGCCAAGCTCGCGCGGCTGCGCTTCCCGCAGTCGGCGGTGCCGCACGACCTGCACGCCACCATCCTGGAGATGGGGCAGCTCGCCCAGCGGCTGATGGCGAAGGCCGCCGAGGTGATCATCACGAAGGACGTCGACCTCGCGCTCCAGCTGGAGCAGGACGACGACGAGATGGACCTGCTGCACCGCACGCTGTTCCAGCACCTGATGGACGACCGCTGGAAGCACGGCATCGAGACGGCCGTGGACGTGACGCTGCTCGGCCGTTACTACGAGCGCTTCGCCGACCACGCCGTGTCGGTCGCCAAGCGTGTCGTCTACCTGGTCACGGGCGAGCACGCGGACGAGATCCAGGCGGCGGCCCCGGTGGAGGGGGCGTAGAGGGGCGCGGCGGTCGCGGCGGACGCACTTCCGTTCCCGCACTCATGCGCCGTTGATGCGCCCTCGGGGCCGGGCATGCAATGGGGGTGACCCTGTCCTATGCCCTGAGGAGGGACCATGGCCGACTCCCCCGTGACCGAACCCCAGCAGGAGACCCCGACCGAAGTGGTGCATCTGCCCCTGCTGGGGGCCTGCGGCTGCGGCTCGGGCTGCGGGTGCGGCTGCCAGTCCGGCGCACCGTGCCAGTGTGGTGGCTGAGCGTGGCCGAGTGTGGCTGATTAGGGCGGCGTAAGGCCGGATGCCCACCGGGTTGCGTCCCGCGGCGTACGCGTGTCCGTCGCGGGACGCCACCGCCGCGCCGCGTCAGACCACCGGCTCGGCCCCGGCCCGCTCTGCGGGGACGGGGACGGGAGCGGGAACGGAAGCAGGGGCGGGGGACGCCGCGGGGGTGGCCGACGCGGTGACGGTCGGGTCCGGGAGGTCCAGGCCGCGCATCAGCAGCCAGTACCCGAACGCGGCCACCGTGCCCAGCACCGCGCAGGTGCCCCACAGCCAGACCGCGCCGTAGCGGTCGATCACGAAGCCGGACATCAGTGGGGCGACGAGCGCCGCCACCGACCAGGACATCGTGTACATGCCCTGGTAGCGGCCGCGGCCGTGAGCCGGGGACAGCTGCACGACGATGCCCGTCTGCGTCGGCGCGTTGACGATCTCGGCCAGCGTCCACACGCACACCGTCAGCGCGTACACCCCGACCGATCCGGCGAAGGCGGTCAGCCCGAAGCCGTAGCCCGCGAGCAGGGACGAGAGGATCAGCAGCCGGCGCGGGTCACGGTGCTGGATGAACCGGGTGACGGGGATCTGCAGGGCGACGATCAGCACACCGTTGACCGCGATGGCCGTGCCGAAGTCGGAGCTGGACAGCCCGTCCGTGCCCATGGCCACCGGCAGGCCCACGTAACCCTGCTGGAAGATCAGCGCGACCAGGAACGACAGCCCGACGACGCCCATGTAGCGCCCGTCGCGCAGGACGGTGCTCAGCCGCACGTCGTCCGGCGCCGTGGCTCCGGCGGCCCGGGGCTCCTCCTTCGGACGGGACTCCGGCACCTTGAGGAAGACGACGACGGCGCAGGCCAGGGTCAGGGCGGCCTCGCCCAGGAAACCGGCCAGATAGCTGTACTCGGCGATGAACCCCGCGCCGGCCGACGACACGGCGAACCCCAGGTTGATCGCCCAGTAGTTGAGCGAGAAGGCCCGCACCCGGTCCTCGGGCCGCACGATGTCGGCCATCATCGCCTGCACGGCCGGGCGGGACGCGTTGCTGGCCATACCCACGACGAAGGCCACGCCCGCGATCGCCACCGGATGCACCATGAAGCCGAGCACGGCCACGGACACGGCAGTCGAGAGCTGCGCGATCAGCATCGTCGGCCGGCGCCCCAGCCGGTCCGTCATGACCCCGGCCCCCAGCGACGACACGACACCGCCGAGCCCGTGGAGAGCCGCCACGAGACCGGCGTACGTGGCCGAGTAGCCCCGGTCCAGGGTCAGGTAGAGCGCCATGAACGTGGCGACGAACGCCCCGAGGCGGTTGACCAGCGTGCTGGTCCACAGCCACCAGAACTCTCTGGGCAGACCGGCGACCGTCTCGTGTGCCGCCTTTCTGAGACCGGCGACAGACATAGGGCTTCCCCCCGGGGACGTGCGCGTATGGATGGGGCGCGGACCTGTGTAAGTGGCCCGACAGCTGTCCGAACATTACGAAGGGGGATTCCCCGGCCGCCACTCAATTGACGCCGCCCGTCAATCGTCGTCCCCCGACGCCCGCGCCCTCACGCCCCAGTCCGCCCCTCGGCCGGGCGCGCGGAGGGCACAGGGCTTCGATTACGCTCGGACCCATGGCCGACGCACCGTACAAGCTGATCCTCCTCCGCCACGGCGAGAGCGAATGGAACGCGAAGAACCTGTTCACCGGTTGGGTGGACGTAGACCTCACCGACAAGGGCGAGAAGGAGGCGGTCCGCGGCGGTGAGCTGCTCAAGGACGCCGGCCTGCTCCCCGACGTCGTACACACCTCCCTCCAGAAGCGCGCGATCCGCACCGCCCAGCTCGGGCTGGAGGCCGCGGACCGCCACTGGATCCCCGTGCACCGCTCCTGGCGTCTGAACGAGCGCCACTACGGCGCCCTCCAGGGCAAGGACAAGGCCCAGACCCTCGCCGAGTTCGGCGAGGAGCAGTTCATGCTCTGGCGCCGCTCGTACGACACCCCGCCGCCCGCGCTCGAGGACGGCACCGAGTTCTCGCAGAGCGCCGACCCGCGCTACGCGACGATCCCGCCGGAGCTGCGTCCGCGTACGGAGTGCCTCAAGGACGTCGTCATCCGCATGCTGCCGTACTGGTACGACGGCATCGTCCCGGACCTCCTCGACGGCAAGACCGTCCTGGTCGCCGCCCACGGCAACAGCCTGCGCGGCCTGGTGAAGCACCTGGACGGCATCTCCGACGACGCCATCTCGGGCCTCAACATCCCGACCGGCATCCCGCTCGCCTACGAGCTGGACGCCGACTTCCGCCCGCTGAAGCCGGGCGGCACCTACCTGGACCCGGACGCGGCCAAGGCTGCGATCGAGGCCGTGAAGAACCAGGGCAAGAAGAAGTAAGCAGAGCTGAACTGGCCCCCCACCTGCGGGTTCTCCGCGTGGTGGGGGGCTTTCCGGTGCGCTGGGCCGTGTGTGGGCCGTCAGATGCTGGATCGGCTCCCGGGCGCACAGTGGTCCGCCCCTGAGAACCGACACGCAGAGGATGGCAACCACCTATGGCTACAGATGGCGAAGAGCTTCTGAAGCACGCCGAGATGCGTCGGTACGTCACAACCGTTGTCGACGCTCTCCGGAGCGCCGGGGCTCCCCCGAGTGAGCGGTGGGATGAGGCACGAGCCTGCGCCCTTTACTGGGTTGAAGGCGAATCTGCCCTCGCCGGCGGACCGTGGACACACGGGACAGTCATGTTCTGGCGAATGACTGACGGCTGGCACTGCGCACCTCTGAATGCACGAGGAGACGCCGAGCGGGACGCCGCCCGACCCTTGCCCCTCGATCCTGTGGTCGCACCCAACATCCTTGCCGAGTTCGTGGTCCAACTGTTGCGGTCAGGCGTGACCGACCAGGCGAGTCATGATGCAAAGGAGGGAGAGTGCGGACCAGCGTCCTCACGCGGTACCTGAAGATGAGCCGCTTGGTCACCAACGGTCCGCTCCGACCGGAAATCGATCGCGTCCACCACGACACCCAGGATCTCGCCTTGCCACAGGCCGCAGCCGCCGCCGAGGTCGACCATTGCCTGATATCGCTCCAGCGTACCCGCGCGCACAGCGAAGAGCCGTTCGGTCGTCCAGGGCGTTACCCGCTTCGTGTCCACGGTCGGCGGCCATAGTTTCAGTGCGCAGGAAGGCACGTCAACGCCGCTCCACTCCGTGTCCGTGGCCGGAGTGGTCGTGCGCGAGGACGGGCGACTCCTGGCGATCCGCCGTGCCGACAACGGCACTTGGGAGCTCCCCGGCGGTGTACTGGAACTCAACGAGACCCCGGAGGCGGGCGTCCGGCGCGAGGTCCTGGAGGAGACGGGCATCCACGTCGAGGTGGACGAGCTCACAAGGGTCTACAAGAACACCACCCGGGGCATCGTTGCCCTGGTCTTCCGATGCAAGCCCGCCGGCGGAAGCGAGCGCACGTCCAGCGAATCGACCGCGGTCGGCTGGCTCACGCCGGACGAGGTCACCGAGTGGATGTCCGAGGTCTACGCGGTCCGGCTACTGGATGCCCTCGACGGGAACGGGCCCCATGTGCGAAGCCATGACGGCAAGCGCCTGACGCCAGCGCGATAGAACTTTCCCTACTTCATCAAGGCCCGCGCACGGCGCGGGCGCGCGCCGCCTCTGCGGCGCGGCCTGACTCTGTCTTCGCCCCGGCTGGCCGCGCCAGGCGGCACGCTAGGCGGCTGCGGGTATGAGGTAGGAGACACCCTCTGTAGCTGGGGCGGTCGGCTCCGCGGCTTTAGCCACCTCCCTGGTTCGGGTCCCGCGTCGAGCAAGACCAGGGGGCCACTCGTTCAAATTCCGGGCAGGATCACAGCCTGCCCGAGTTGCCAGCCAGCGTACGGCCCCCTGATCATGCTCGACCCCAAACCAGGCAGGACACCGGCCAAAGCCGCTCCACCGACCTTCGCCTCATGCCCTGGTGTCCAGATTCAACTACAGGGACCTACTTGCTGAGTTATGGTCCCAACGTGCAGGACATACACTCCGCTGCCAGAACGCCTCTCGAACTCATCCAGGGCTCGCTGAACCACCTTGGATCGTGCCTAGACATCGAGGAAGAGGTGGGAGCCACAACTCACACAGTCGTGGTCGTGAAAGGACTGGACGCTCGCCCGGTGGCAGTCGCGTTCGGAAGATACCTTGTAGGCGTCTTGGCTGGCGCTGTCGGACATGATGCACAGATATCGGCAGACCTCTTGGCTCAAGGTGTCGATGCGCAGAACGAACTGAAGAAGAAAGTCGTCTCACTTGTCGGCGCAACGAACAACTTTACAAGCGAAAAGGGAATTCTCTTCAGGGATACTAAGAGAAACGCCTGGATAGCAGAGGGAATGGTACACGGAATTATGGTGCTCCGTGCCACTTACCCCTCAGACTGCGTGGCTGGTGATGTACACGCAGTGGCGAGCATTCACCCCATACCCACACAGCAAGGGCTCGACTCCGTCGCTCTATATCTCGACGGCGAGCAGCTTGTTGTAGCAATAGGCGAAAGCAAAGCCACTAAAGACCACGGAACCTCTGAGCTTACAAAGGCAGCTGAGATATTTGCAGACATTGATCAGGACGAGTATGGAGTGCAACTTAGGTCTGAGCTCATGACCTTTAGGGCTGTAATATCGGCAGATCTAAAGCCGCAGGTGTCGGAAGCGCTGTGGCGGAACCATAGGTGCTACCTGCCATTCATAACGCATGAGACAGAATTTGACCTGCACGCGAAGAGAACGGTCCTCGATCGTCTCTCCCCACCCGTGGAACGGAAAAGATTGATCGCGCTGCGTATCGAAAACTTTCATGAATTCTTCAATGCAGTGGCGGATTCAATGAGATCTGCCGTATACCAAGTGGTGATCTAGGTGTACAACCGTGGAATTGATGAACTCCTGCAGCAACTCCCACGGATTGGCGACCTTGATGCCGCTGCCATAAAACGAATGCTCACACAATCGTGGATAACCGCTGAAGATTTTGAGCAGTTCGACACAAATATTAGCCCCACGCGTGATCGTAGAGATGACATTCGCCGTCTTGCGAACGCGCTAGAGGTCTACGCGATTCTGCCAACCACACTTGATCCCTCCGTGCAACGCGCTTGTGCCTTCGTTGCCGCTGAAGCGCTGGAGATCAGTTCGCGACCGCAGTCGGAAGAATTTTCCGCATCTACTGAATTCAAGCGGTGGACGTTTGGCTCTCCGACCACTTTCGAGCACATTGAAGCTGGACTTCTGTATCTGATTGCCGGCTACGATGCCAATGCCGCAGTCGCGGCCCGCTCACTAGACTCAAACGAACTGCAAGATCGGATAAGCAACTCCGCAGAGTTTTGGCTCCTAAAGAATCTGCAGAATTTTCTCAACCTAAGGGTTGCCGATCTGGGTGTACCACCTCCAAATATTCCGGATGAAAACGCGGATATCTCAACGGTAGCTAGACACGCCGTAATCAGCGGTATCGGCGACGCGATTCAAAATCATCTCCTGTGGCTAACCTTCTCGCCTGGCGGAGATCAGCAAGCCCTGGAAGCTATTAATTTCATCATTTATAGCTTGGAACACGACGCTTCTGATCGACCGGTGCAGGCAAGGTACGCAGACTTGCACCACTTGGCTCTGCTCATCGCCGCAGCAATTCAAGAAACTACTGGGCGAGCGCTTCGCTCAGTTTCACCGCCAAGCGATGACGGTGGTCGGTTCGCAACCTATCAACGCAACAAGGCGGCAAGTCGTCCATTGCTGTGGCCGGCTGCGGCAGAGTACGCAGAGAAGGCTCTGCCTGGCCCTAGTGCTCACGCAGTAGTTTCTGTTCCTACTGGTGCTGGCAAGTCGTCCGTGGCTGAGCTCGCCGTGTGCCAGGCCTTGAAAAGTGGCTGGGTTCTCTATCTGACTCCTACAAATGCCTTGTCCGGTCAGGTAAGGAGACACTTGGCTGAAACTGTGGGGAGGTTGGAAGGTGTAAAAGTCAGAGACTTTTTGGGAGGCCTTGAGTACACCGAGCTCGCGGGTGAAACCCTGGGCCAAGTAACTGGTGGCACGCAAGTTCTTGTAATGACACCAGAAAAATGTTCACTCGCCCTGCGTCAGAACCCAGAGGAATTCGGTAACCTCTCTCTCTGCGTGTTCGATGAGGCTCATTTGATCGGAGACGGCGGCACCCGCGCTGTGCTGTCCGAACTTGTAGTCTCAGAGATCATTTATCGAGCGCCGGACGTAAGGTTCTTGATGCTGTCAGCCTTGCTGGCCAACCCCGAGGATCTAGCATCCTGGATCGGTACAGTCTCAGAAAAGACGTCAATCGTAATTGATAACCCGTGGAGGCCTACGCGAACGCTTCGCGCAATGGCAGGTTTCTTCGCTAACGACCACCGAACGGTCGCTACAGAGGCGCGAGAGGCGCTGCAGAATAAGCCGGCACGGAGAAAGAATCACCCAACGTCAATCCCGATCTCACTCCTAGCAAGTCTGCAGGGAGCCTGGAAGGGATCTGACCTTGAAGATTACGCTCTTACGCGCACCAACGTAACAATTGATCTCAATTTTCATCGGGATGACGGACTCAATACAGAAGGCTATTACGGTCGCGCCGCCTCGGCGTTCGCCCAAAATCTAGGCACGGAAGGCCACCGAGTTCTTGTTTTCCTGCCTCGCAGCAAGCATGACAGTTTCAAGTACGCACTGGAAGCGGAAGGATTTGAGGATCTCGCGGCAACAGATCTTCCCGACGGAGTGTCTGGTCTAATACGACTAGCAAATGAGGAGTTGGGTGCCACCTCACTATTGGGGGAGGCAATCCTCAAGGGTGTGGCGGTGCACACCAGCGCCATGCTTCGTGAGGAGCAAAGGGCCAGCGAAATTGCGTTTGATAGTGGCCGCGCGCGAATTTTCTTCGCAACTGGCGCTCTCGCACAAGGACTCAATCTTCCCGCTACCGCAGTCATAATAGGCGGCACCAGTATTGGGTATGATCCAAATCAAGACTTCGCAGAGGCTGAACGAAGAGCAAGATCTCAGCTACTAAACGCGATCGGAAGAGCCGGGCGGGCAACTGTAGCGGCACGATCAATGGCTATAGTGATTCCTAACAAGGCTCTCTATTTTCAATCCAAGTTCAAACTCCAGCCAGCCCTTAAACGTGCTGAATTTCTTCAGCACGAAGATGCTTCGAGTGAGGTGGCAAGTCAGCTCGATGGACTGATTCAGCGCGCACGTGACGGTTCGCTGAATATTCAATCGATGAGCAGATTCGAGGAAGTTGCTTTCTCGTTCCTATCTTTCTCTGCTGATGGCAGTGAAGCTGAGGGAGTCATCAGAAACACTTGGGCTGTGCATCGTGCGAACGCCGCCAATGATGTCGATCAAGTGACTCATGCCATCGGTAGTTTGGGGGCAAGATTTCTACTTGAGAAGTCTGCACCAAACTGGATTTCCTTGGCGTCACATAAAGCCGGACTCCCTCTTCCCCAGACGGCGGAAGTGGAGTTGTTTCTCAGATGGTACTTGCTGACAGGGGGAGCGCCTGAATCGCTGGCCGATTGGACTGACCTACTCGTCAACGTGCTGGAGTCACTTTCCCTCGAAGACCTTTCCGGGATTCTCTCAAAGAATCCGTTCGGAGCAACCAAACTCCTTAACGTATGGTCAGAAGATGAAGCTGAGCGAACTGTCGCCTGGGATGACTTCCGAGATGGTCTTCATGCTTGGATGGCCGGGGAAGCGATGACTCAGCTGGCAGTACGGCTACTGGCTAATCCACCAGCAAAGCCTGAGGGGAGAGGACAGTCAGACTCCATCCCAAAGGTGCTTCGGGTAGTAGAAAACGGATTCTCTTTCCAGCTCTCTGTGGTTGCCGGTGCCTTGGGTGCTGTTGTTGCTGCCGGACGTGAAAATGATTCCGATGGCCCATGGGAGGGTATTTCGGATACCAGTCTGCGTCAGCTAAACTTGCTTCCCCTCGCAGTCCGATTGGGAACGAACAGCCCCGAAGTGACAGCCTGGGTCAGAGCAGGAGCGCGTCCACGTCGAGTAGGGCATCTTCTAGCTGAGATTCTTCCTCCTCCGCCCAGTTCAGACGACGAAGAAATGCGACGGTACTGCAGTCGACAGCTCAATCGACACCCTGAGTTTGTTCTCGGATCCGCAAGAACACCGAACGAACATGACCTCCTGCGGGCACTAGTTCAAACACGACTTCTCTAACGCGACGCACTGCCGCTTCCGAAGAATGGTCGATCAGCTCACCCACCACCTTGCACGGTCGCAAGAGGTTCGCGCCCTGCACCAGTTCGGAGCGCGTATCCGGGCCGGCACAGCACAACGGGGAGGACAACCCGGGCTTCTCTCGGGCTCTCCTCCCCGCGTAGTAGGGCACTGTGTTCGGCTGGCGCCTCGTTGGACCGCCGCGCCGTCAGAGTTCGATTACGTGAAACCCACTCGCCGTCAGAAGATGACCGCGGCTGGACGCGACACGGAGCACGTCCCTCAGGGCGCAGGCAAGGTCGTGGCCCAGGCGGCGCAGGTCATTCGGGTCCGCTTCCTGCTCGTCGAGGGCTTCCAAGGCCGCCGCCATCAGTTCGGCCGCCTCGTCGAGTTGAACCGCTTCGATGTTGTCAGCCAGGCGAGACATGTAGCCGCTGGGATCGTCGGTGCTGAGGTAGCAGGGCTTGCCCTCCGGGCCCGACCAAGGGAGAAGCCGCAATTCGTTCGACGTTGTCATCCTGGGGTCTGCCTCTCGTCGAGTACGTGGTGAGCGGTGAAGACGGCATCGACACGGTCTCCTGGGAAAGTCAGGAGTGCGGCTTCAATAGCGCGGCCGGTGGAATCAGTAGCGATACGGGTGATCGCGAGGACTGGCGCGGTAGATCCGATCCGGAGGGCCGAGGCTTCATCAGGGGTGGGAATTCGGGCGCAGACCGTCTCTCGGACGGTGGCCGGCGACGGGCCGAGGACGGCGAATCTCGTGATCGCTTCCTGGCGCAGAGAGTCGTCGAGCACGCCGGCCGGGGCCAGGTCGCGTGGGATGTAGATGCGGGCCAGGCCGTGCGGCGCCCCTTGTTCAAGGCTGAGACAGGAGTACTCCGCGAGAGGGCTGCCCGTTGGCACCTTCAGCAACATCGTCAGGTGCACGGAGGCCGGAACCGTGGTGCTGCGAACCGTGATGCGCAACGTTGGCTCAGCCGCGGTCCAGGGGTCTAGCGTCCCCCAGCCTCCGACGTACATGATCTTGCGGCGGGGGTGACGAACGTAATTGCCCTTGCCGTGAATCTTCTCGACAAGTCCTTCGCCCTGGAGCACGGCGAGAGCGCGTCGCAGGGTCACCGTGCTGACTCTGTACCGGGCGGCCAGGCCGGCTTCGGACGGGAGGCGTTCGCCAGGCTTGATACTGCCCGTCGTGATCTGGTGGCGTAGGTCGTCGGCGATGTCGTGGTGGCGACGGGGCACGGAGCCGGTCACCGCCTTCTCAGCAGTCGCAGTGCGATGAGCCGGGTACGCGTGTGTATTGCCAGCAGTTCGCCCGACTCGAAGACCAGTTGCTTGGCTCCGTGGGGGAGCTGGAAGAGGTCTCTCACTCGGCAGGCTTGACCACCGAGTTGGATGATGTCGCCGCGCTGCACGGTTGCCGCGGTGACCTCGACGGGGGAAACCAGGACACCGACGGGGGCTCGGTCCCTCACGCCGTCACCTTCACGGGCGCAGACGGGTCTGGAGTCGAGTGGCACGGGCAGATGCACACCTCGTAGATCACCGGCACGTCGTCCGTCGCCGGAGTCGGGGAAGGCTCGATGCAGGAGTGGTGCGTGCCGATCGAGCACGCGATCGAGCGGTACGGGACGGGAGCTGTGCCCGTGGGGTGCGGTTGTCGGCGATGAGGCATTAGTGGGCCCCTGCGAGGGCCGACCAGGCATCGGCGGGGAGTTGGGGGGCGACGAGTACCGTGCGCGTCCGAACTCGCTCTTCCCACGCCAGCAGGTACGGACGGACGAGCGCGACGTCCTCTCCCCTCAGCGGGTAACGGTGGACCGCGGCCGCCGAAGCCCGACCCAGGGCGACGGTCGAAGCGTCAGTGGGTGCGATGACGGTGCGAGCGGCCAGCGGCCGGGAGGGCGTTAAGGGGCGACGGTGCCGGCCCTTCGAGAAGTACCGCTCTCTGGTGAGCGAGGCGGCACGGCGGATACGATTGAGCATGCTGTTCAGCTCCTATCGCTGATAGCCCGGTCCCCCGACATCGCCCGTCGTGGGGACCGTTTTGCGTACAGCCGCCCATAAGGTGCGGCCGTTCAAACTGGTGGCCAGGAGTCCGAATCGATCGGCCTCGGCCACCACGTCCAGGACCTCCCGCCATGACTCAGCGGAGAGCGTTTCCGGTACTTCCGCCTCGACCGTCGTGAACCGCGTGTGCTCCTCCACGCGGGTGGGGAGCCCGATGGCGGACAGTCGGGCGGCGATGGCCGCCGCGGTTACTCCCGAAGCGGGCACAGGGCAGCCTCCGTCACCAGCGATCACTTTCAGTGAAGCTAGTTAACCAGATTAGAGCTAGTGGACTAGATTTTCCATATGTCTGAGCAACCGCCGTATCTCCGCATCGCCGACGAACTCCGGCGGCGCATCGCGGAGCACGTCTGGGAACCGGGCGACCGCCTCCCCTCCCGCGCCCAGATCGGCCAGGAGTGCGGCGTGGGCGAGAACGTGGTGCGCCGGGCACAGGAGCTGCTGATCTCCCAGGGAGTGCTGGAAGGCCGTGCCGGATCGGGTACGTACGTCGCCGAGACCCGGCAGCGAGTAAGGGTCGTCCGGTCAACGGCGCGTGAGCAGCCCGGCGGAGCTCCGTTCCGCCAGGACATGAAGGCGCTCGGCAGACAGGGCGACTGGGAGAGCCGGACCGACGCGAAGGTGCCGGCCCCGGCGGAGATCGCGACGCGGCTCGGGGTGGCCGAGGGCGCGCTGTGCGTGCGGACGACGTACGAGTTTTTGGCGGACGGCAGGCCGGTCCAGCTTTCGACGAGCTGGGAGCCGTACGACCTCACTGCCGGCACACTCGTCGTCCTCCCCGAGGGAGGGCCGCACGCCGGGGCGGGAGTCGTGAACCGTATGGCCGCGATCGGAGTCACCGTCAGCCATGCAGTGGAGCAGCCCGAACCGCGGCACGCGACCGCCGAGGAGGCGTCGCTACTCGGCATCCAGAAGGCCGCACTCGTGACGCACATCCGGCGGACGTACTACAGCGACGAGGGCCAACCCGTGGAGACGGCGGACATCGTGGTGCCCGCAGCGCACTGCGAGATCGTCTACGAGATCCCGATCAGCCGCTGACGGACGGTCCCTGGCAGCTACAAGGTAGTCCGTGCCCGACAGAGAGAGACCAGGAGGAACAGCGGTGCCTGGCGGGGAGCTGACACGGCGAAGGCACCCGACCGTAATACCTGGTCAGGGGCCTTCGCGTAGTGCAGTGGGTGTGGGATTTGAACCCACGGTGACTCGCGCCAAGACGGTCTTCAAGACCGGATCGCTTCAGGGCAACGTAGCCCGCTGGCCTGCGCTACAGCGCCATCCGGCGGCTGAACGACTCGCAGTGGCCCACACATGGCCCACCGTGTTCACGGGAGACGTTGGCGCAAGACCCCACCCACTGACAGCGATCTGTCGCGACGGGAGCCAGATCGCGCCGCCACTCGGGCTTGTTGTTGCCGGTCATGGTGTTGCCCTCCGGCGATCTGACACTTCCTAGACCTCGCCCGCCGCAGCCAGAGAGAATGCGTCATGGCCGTCTCCAAGCGCCTCCGCTACGAAGTCCTACGCCGGGACAACCACACTTGCCGCTACTGTGGCGCCACCGCGCCCGATGTCCCGCTGCGTGTCGACCATGTCACCCCCGTCGCGCTCGGCGGCACCGACACCCCTAACAACCTCGTCACGAGCTGCGAGCCCTGCAACAGCGGGAAGAGCTCCGCCACCGTCGACAACGCCTTGGTCGAGAACATCGCTGATGACGCGCTCCGTTGGGCCGCCGCCATGCAGCAGGCCGCTGACGACCTGCTTGAGCAGGAGAAGCCCAAGCTTGAATACCGTGCCGGATTCCTCAAGGAGTGGAACCGTTGGGGGTACGGAAAGGGCGAGGATCGTAAGGCCATCGGTCTGCCTGACGACTGGAAGGCCAGCGTCGAACGCTTCCGAATCGCGGGACTGCCCGCCTGGGTCTGGCGCGAGATCGTCGACGTAGCGATGGGCAACGACAAGGTACTCGACGCCAACAAGTTCAAGTACTGCTGCGGCATTGCGTGGAACAAGGTCGGCGGCCTTCAGGAGGCCGCCAGGCGGACAGTTGACGCCAGCCGACCGCCCGCCAATCTCGACATGCGTCAAGCGGTGCTTGAGGCAGCGTTTGCGGTCTGGCACTGCGGCTTGACCACCAACGAGGACGCACCGACACCTCAGCAGGCCGATGAGTTCCGCGAAAGCCTGGCAGCCCTTGCCGAAGAGGACCTGACGGAGCCCGAACTGGTCGTCCAGGCCGCTCAGCACGCCACCTACTTCGGTCTGACGAGCTTTGCCGAAGCGCGGCGGCACATGGACTACGACGCGGTCGTCAGCGCATGGAACTCAGCATGGCCAACTACTTGGGTTCCGGGCGATGAACCCTGGGGCGGGAAACTCGTCGGCGGCCCCACGGACCACCAGAGTAAGTGGGTCGGAGAGCAGGTCGACAAACTTCTCGACGCCAAGATCCATGTGCGTCGCCTCGTGCGCGCTGCCAGTCACGCCGGATTGCACAAGTCGGCTCGGATATACCACGGGCTGTCCGACACCGAACTGGAGGTGACGGGGGTCAGTGAATGGCAGTCGAAGGCTGGTGAGCTCTGGCGCGTCGCGTATACAGCGTCGGGCATGGTCGAGCCGACGGAGGAGGAAACCGCCAGCTTCTTCAAAGGTCTCCACCGCATTGTGTCGCTCGGCGAGTTCTATCGGGCCGACATCTACCAGGCGGCATCCGCCGCCGGCTGCTACCAGGATCCGGATCTGATTCCTTGCCTCACGCAGCACCTGTCCGTGTTCGAGGCCGCTGCGCTACCAGTTTGGAGTAATGGCTGATGCTGCGAATCCGCTGGTGCGCATCTTCATCTGGTCTGCAAGATGATCGGAAGGAAGCGACCTGAAGTCGTTCGAGTAACGCGGCCTGAATCGCCGGGGCCCGGACGGCGACTAAGGGCTTGCCGGGAATCAAGGTGTTGCTTCCCGGCAAGCCCTTAGACCCGTGCCCATCCCGCCCGTGCCTCTAGGCTGAGGGGGCTGTCTGGGCCGTCTCTGGGCCGTCCGAGGTTGCTCAACGGCACCCGATGACGACTAATGACGACTACTCACCCGCAGCCGATCAGCGTCTCCACCTGCGAAAACCCTGGTCGCCGCGATCTACCGAAAGACCCAGGGCAAGAAGAAGTAGCAACAGCGATCGTGCCCCCGACCTGCGCATACGGCGCAGATCGGGGGCGTTTTCACGTCCTGGGCACGCTGTGGGACCTCAACGCGCCAGGTCCAGCTGTGGGCTCCTTCGGTGGGGCAGGTCGGGCGAACCCGCCCCGCCAGGCGTCGTCCTGATGCAATCCCCACGTGGAAGCCGTTGACGAGGACACGCATGCAGCCATGCCCGCCCCGTGGACGAGCGAGAAAGACGTCACGCCCGGCGCACGGATTCCCCGTCCGGTGGCAGATCCGCGTGACGAAGGCCGGCGAGTGCCACGGTCAGGGCGCGGCGCCATCGGTCGGGGTCGTGCTGCCGTGAGGCGTCCATCACCGCGCCTACCATGAGGTGGACCGCTTCGAGGTCACCCGGGGTCACACCGGCTGACAACTGACGGCCCTGGACAGCGCGTTCGATGAGTTGTGCGGCCAGCTCCGCGATGCGGGCGCAGCCCTGCGCCAGGCGTGAGCTTTCCTGCTGTCCACCGCGCAGCAGTTCGCCCAGAGCTCGGCTGTCGGCTTCGAGTTCGAACTGGCGCTCCATGAACCAGGTGAGGCCCGCCCAGGGGTCGTCGGCCCGGCACGCCTCCCGGGCGAGATCGACCACGGCGTCGACGTGTTCGGCGAACAGGGCGTCCACGAGGTCCTGGCGGTCGGGGAAGCGGCGGTACAGGGTGCCCATGCCGCTTCCAGCCGTGCGGGCGATCTCCTCGTACGGCACCCGCAGCCCGTCGCGGGCCATGAGTTCCCGTGCCGTCTCCAGCAGGCGCTGCCGGTTGCGCTCGGCATCGCGGCGCAGGGGGCGTTCGGTCATGTGGTCGACCTTATCAAGTGGAGGCAATCCTTCTAAGTTGAATAGTTATTCCACTTCATGGTTTGGTTGCACCGCCCGCACCCCTACGAGGAGGCTGCCATGCCCTCACTGCCCTCAGACGTCGAGGCGTTCCCGATCGCGGTCGACGAGCAGGAACTCGAGCGGCTCGCCCACCGACTGGCCGTCACCCGCTGGCCGGACCCGGAGACCGACCCCGACCAAGGCCCGGAACTGGAGCGCATCCGCGCGCTGTGCGAGCACTGGGCCACCGCCTACGACTGGCGACGCTGCGAGAAGGAGATCAACGACATCGGGTCGTTCCGCACCGTCCTGGACGGCGTCGGCGTGCACTTCCTGCACGCCCGCTCGCCCGAGCCGGGGGCGATGCCACTCCTGCTGTGCCACGGCTGGCCCGGGTCCGTCCTGGAGTTCCGGCACCTGGTCGGGCCGCTGACCGATCCCGTCGCGCACGGGGGCCGGGCCGAGGACGCCTTCCACGTCGTGATCCCCTCCATGCCCGGCTTCGGTTTTTCCGACAAGCCGACCTCCACCGGGTGGGGGGTCTCCCGTATCGCCGACGCGTGGATCGAGCTGATGGACCGCCTCGGCTACCGCGAGTGGGGCGCGCAGGGCGGCGACTGGGGATCGGCCGTCGTCGAGGCGATCAGCCGAAAGGCGCCCGAGCGACTCCTCGGCATGCACGTCAACCTGCCGCTCGTGTTCCCCACCGCCCAGGAGATCGAGGAGGCGACCCCCGACGAGCAGCGCATGCTGTCCAAGGCCCAGCACTACCGGAGCGTGCTCGACGGCTACTCCCGGGAGCAGGCCACCCGGCCGCAGTCCATCGGCTATTCCCTGGCGGACTCGCCCGTCGGACTGGCCGCCTGGATCTATACCCTCTTCCAGGACGTCACCGACAGCGACGGCGACCCCGAGGCCGTCGTCCCGCGCGACGAGATCCTGGACGACGTCATGATGTATTGGCTGCCCAACGCGGGCCCCTCCTCCGCGCGGTTGTACTGGGAGGCACGCCATGAACAGACAGGTGCCCCCGAGCAGAACCCCGTGCCGGCCGGGTTCAGCATCTTCCCCGGTGAGGCCGTGCAGGCATCGCGCCGCTGGATCGAGAAGCGGTACTCCCATGTCCTGCACTACCGCCGGCTCGATCGCGGAGGACACTTCGCGGCTCTCGAACAGCCCGTCGTCCTGACCGAGGAGATCCGCACCACCTTCCGCTCACTGCGCCGCGGATGAACCCTGCCTGACCTGTCATTCACCGCAGGACCGACAGCCCCGCCCGGTCGGTCCGCCGAGTTCGACACGTCTTACCGACCTGCCGACCTGCCGATCAGCCGAACACGGTCGGCTACGCACTTCCCCGAGCACCCGTAACCAAGCACCCTTTACCGAAGAGGCGTCTCCACCATGCTCCTGCCGAATCACCTGATCGAAGTGCTGCAGTCTCCGGCCCCGTGTTTCCTGACCACTCTCATGCCGGACGGTTCTCCCCAGATCACGCAGACCTGGGTGGACACGGACGGGACCCACATAGTGATCAACACGGTGACCACCCATCAGAAGACGCGCAACATCGAGCGAGATCCCCGGGTCGCCGTGGCCGTGGCCGACCGAACCGATCCGTCGCGTTACTGGGCGGCCCGCGGCCGTGTCACGGCAGCCGAGACGGAGGGGGCTCGGGAGCACATCGACAAGCTCGCCCACAAATACCTGGGCCGCCCCTATCCGGGGTTCGACGGCGGCACGCAGCAGCGCATCGTTCTGACCATCACCGTTGACACGTTGCACACCGTCCCTCCTCGGTGAGCGTCTCAAGCGTTGCCTCTCCTGGGTGAGTGCGGCTTCGGTGGTTTGACGTCATCCGGTCGGGGCCGCAATCGGGACCTGCGGCAGATCCGCCGGGCGAGATCAGCGAGTACGGGGACGCCCTCGTGCAGCGCGGGCGTGGGCCACGGCAGTTGCCGCGTCCCGTGCACACGACAGGAGTGTCATGACACCGTAACCGCGCTTCCCATGGGGTCGCCGCGCCGTACAGGATGGTGACCGACAAGGCAGAGGCCAGCCGGAATGACCAACCGGCCCGGCCACATCACCATCAGCAGGGGGAGTCCCATCATGCTTCGCACGCACCGCCGCAAGTCCGTCCTCGCCGCAGCGGCCCTGGTGGCCACGACCATGCTGCTGACCGCCTGTCAGGGGGCGAACACGGAGGACAGCGGCAAGTCGACCGGGGCCACGACCTCGCACATGGCCGCCAAGGGGGCGTCCGCCGAAGGCGGGAGCGCCACCGGTGCCGGCATCGAGTCGAAGAGCGGCACGGTGACGGGCAAGTGGGTCGGCACCGTTTCCTACCTCGCCCCCGGCAAGTACACCGTCACGGACGCGAACGGCGCGGAGCAGGCGTTCTTCACCTCCGAGGACACCGACATCGAGGGCGCGGGCAAGATCTGCGGTGACGCGGACGGCCAGGCCGCCACGCCGTGCACCGAGGAGGAGCTCGAGGCCGCGGCCAAGAAGGGGTTCGGAGCGACGGTCGACCTCAAGAACGGAGTCGCTGTCAGCATCATCGAGGACCACGCCGACAGCGGCGCCGGTACCGGCGACGGCATGGGTGAGGGCGAGAAGTCGGGGCTCTTCTCCGGCACGCTCGGTTACATGGCGCCGGGCAAGTACTCCCTCAGCCGCGACGGTAACGAGCGCGCGTTCTTCACCGCCACCGACACCGTCATCAACGGCGCCGGCTGGATCTGCGGTGACGCGGAGACCATCACGCCCTGCACCGAGGAGGAGCTCGAAGCCGCGGCCAAGAAGGGCGGCATCGCTGTCGTCGTCAAGGTCGAGGACGGTGTCGCCGTCACCATCGACGAAGAGCACAACTGATCGCGGACCCGAACGGGCAACGGGACGACGCGCCCTGCACGACGCCCCGCGACGCCACCTTCCATGAACTCCCTCCCGTTCACCGATCCGGCGCCGTCCCTGACCCCTTCGGCTCCTCTTCGGTGAGCGGGAGTTCGGCGCTCTCCGCCATCCGCCCGGCCCGCCATCCGCCTGGCCCGTCATCCGTCCGGCCCGCCATCCGCGCGGCCCGTCGGCCGACCGCTCTCAGGGTGTCGGGCCGTTCGTCTCCTCGTGCGGCATGACGACCACCTGGCACGCGTCCTCGTAGATGATCCTGCCGGGACTCGTCGACTCCAGGCGACGGCAGTCGACGCCGTGGGCGGCGAGGATCTTCAGGTAGCCGTCCACCCGCTCGATGAGGTCGTGCGCCGTGGACTTGAACCAGGCCACGGCGCCGGGGTGGATCTCACGGTCGTAGATCCGGGGGTCGACGTGGGTGGGATTGACGTAATGGGCGTCGTACCAGTCGTTGTTGGCTCGCCAGAACCTGTACTGCTCCTCGGTCAGTCTGCCCTGACGGGCCAGCTCGTTGGTCAGTACGAAGACCCCAGGGAAGTGGCCGCGCGGGTGGCGCACCGTTCCCTGGAAGCGAATGTACGGCGCGTCGTGCATGGGTACACCTCCGTGTCGGACCGGTATCCAACCACTGCGGGCGCTCCCACCGGATGCCCGGCCCCGAACGCGCCGATCTCTTCCCTGACGGCGAGGGACACCCGTCGGGCATCGGGGAGCCGGGCGTCATGGCTCGCCCGTCGGGCACCCGCTAACGTGTGCTCCACACCTGCCCGTTGCCCAGGTACACACCCCGGCGGTGCGGGTGGGCGGGGTGCGGAGAGCAAGGAGATCGGGGAGAGCGATCATGGGCGAGTCTCTGAAGACCTTCGTCGGCGGCACCGAGGTCGAGGTGCCCAACAGCATTCCGGCGATCCGTGCCGCCCTGCCCGAGGAGAGACGCGAGGAGTTCGACCACGCGATCAACGAGGCCGGGGTGCACGAGATCCAGGCCGTGATGCGGCACTGGATGCTCGAGTCCGTGCCCGATCCCGAGGCCGAACAGATCCTCGACCGGCTGGCGCAGGACGAGGCCGAGAGGCGGAACGTCGCTTGAGTTTCCGCATCTCCTACGCACCGCCCGCCGACGACACCCTGGCCAAGATGCGCGACGGCGACTCGTTCCGTGACGAGATGGCGCGCACTCTGGGTCTGGATCCGTACGGTCACGCCTCGTCCGCCGTGAAGCGTGAGCGTGACCGCCGCGAGGCGACGGTGTCCGGCGCCATCGTCCTCTACTACGTCTCCGGGTCCGTGCTGACGGTCACCGTGGTCAGGCTCGTACCGCTGCCGTGACCCGGAGAGATGGCCTGCCGGTCAGCCGAGCTTCTTGACCTGCGCGTCGATCACCGCGGTGGGCGTCTCGAAGTCGGCGTCCGTGCCCATCTTGCCGAGGTTGAACGAGAAGACCGTGGCCACCGTCCCGCCCTGACGCAGGCTCACCAGCTTGAAGGGGACCGCTTCGTCGCCCTCGCCCATCTGCACGCGCCAGGCGAGCGCCTCCTCGCCGCCCGTCACCTTCTCCTCGGTCAGCTTGGTGACCTTCTGCTTCGAGCCCTTCATCGTCAGGGTGAAGCCGCCGGTCGCGCACTTCGCGGCGGAGTCGCGGAGCTCGGCGAGGCTCTTCGTGGCGCCGTCGTCGTCGTACGAGGCCAGGGTGACCAGGGACGACGTGATGTCGAGCATGCCGGCGAGCGCGTCCTCGGGGTCGGCGGACTCGTCCTTCTTCGGCTCCTCGACGACCTTGCGCCCGGCGTTCCCGACCGGGGTGCCCCGCTTCACGCCGTAGAAGGCGAAGCCGATGGGCTCGCACTCCTTCTTGTCGACGGTGACTTCCCCGGGCTTGGCGATGTCCTCGGGTCCGGTCTTCGTGACCTTGTGACCGGCGACGTCGCCCTGCTCCAGCGACGCCTTCTCCAGCTCTGCCGAGGTCAGCGCCTTGACAGCGGCGGGCTTGGCGGACGCCTCGTCCTTGCTGCCCGACGCGCCGCCGTCGCCCTTGGCGTCGGAGTCCGAGCCGCCGCAGGCGGTGGCGAACAGGGTCAGGGATGCCACGGCGGTGGCGAGGACGTTACGGCGTACGGCGGTGGCGCGCATGGTTCGTTCATCTCTCCGTATGAAGGAGCAACATGCCTTCCCCGCAGTCGAATCAAGGGCTGCCGCAGGGGGCTGTCGCGATGCGACACACTTTACGATCGGACACCTGTCCGATGATCGTCCCGAGCGGTCACGGGATGTGATCGTGACTCCGTTGTGATCACCCTGTGAAGCCCCTGTGTGTGCCCGGGTGGCCCGGGGCGGTCGACTCCGCAGCAGAGCAGACCCGTGGGAGGTCCCGCCCGTGTCCGTCGACGCGACAGCAGCCGTACTGGAAGCCGTGGGGGCCCACGAGCCCGCGTCGGTCGAGCCGCTCACCGGGGGCACGTACAACACCGTCAGCCGGGTGACCTTCGAGGACGGCCGGGACTGGGTGGTGAAGATACCTCCGCCGCACCCCACCGGGATGAGCTACGAACAGGGCCTGCTCGTCAACGAGGTCACCTTCTACGGCGCAGCCGCCGAGGTCGGTTCCACGATCCCCCGGGTCGTACACAGCGAGCTCGACCCCGGGGCCCCGGCCGGGGCGTACGTCGTCATGACCACGTGCCAGGGGCAGCCGTGGAACGCCGTAGCCGACGAACTGACGGTCGGTGAGACCGCGGCCCTGCGTCGGGAGTTCGGGAGCATCGTCGGCCGGCTGCACGCGGTCACGGGCCCCTCCGGCTTCGGGTATCCGGCCGGGTGCCTGGGGCCGCTCTCCCCCACCTGGCGCGAGGCGTTCACCGCGATGACCGACGCCGTACTGACGGACGCCGAGAGGTACGGGGCGCGACTGCCCTTCCCCGTCGAGCGGATCCGTGCGGTGCTGGCCGGCGCGTCGGAGGTGCTGGACGAGGTGACCCGGCCCGCCCTGGTCCACTTCGATCTGTGGCAGGGCAATCTCCTGGTCACCGGGGAGCCGGGCGCCCGGCGCATCGGCGGGGTCATCGACGGCGAGCGGATGTTCTGGGGCGATCCGCTGGCCGACCTTGTCTCCACGTCACTCTTCGGCGACCCGGAGACGGACCTGGACTTCCTCGCCGGGTACGCGGCCGCCACGGGCGCACCGCTCGTGTTCACCCCGTCCGTGCGACGCCGTGTCGATCTCTACCGCGGCTACCTCTACCTGATCATGCTCACCGAGACCGTGCCCCGGGGTGCGGGGCCCGAGGCGGTGGCCCGGACCTGGCAGGAGGTGGCACCGCGGCTGGTCACGGCGCTGGAGCAGCTCGCCCAGGGGTCTTCGTAGCCCTCAGGACGGGCGCCGCGTCAGGTGCGTGAAGGCGTCGAGGTTGCGGGTCGGTTCGCCGCGCTCCACCCGCCAGGCGTACTCCTTGCGGATCGCGCTCGCGAAGCCCAGTTCGAGCAGCGGGTTGAACGCGCTGTCCGCCGCCTCCAGCACCGCGCCGAGCAGCCGGTCGAGCTCCTCGGGCGTGATCACGGAGAGCGGGAGCCTGCCCACGAGGTAGATGTCGCCGAGCGAGTCGATGGCGTAACTGACCCCGAAGAGGCGGAGGTTGTGCTCCAGGAGCCAGCGGTGCACGGCCGCGTCGTTCTCGTCCGGGTGGCGGATGACGAAGGCGTTGAGGGACAGGGAGTGCTGCCCGACGCGCAGGGAACAGGTCGTGGACAGCTTGCGTGTACCGGGCAGCTTGACGACGTAGGTGCCGGGCTCGGGGCTCTCCCATTCGAGCTCCGCTTCGTTCAGCGTCGTCTCGATGACCTGCGCCGCTGCTGCTTCGTCGGATACGTCAGCCATGGTGCGAGCGTACGACAGGGTGCCCGGACGCTCACGGCCTCCCCGGCGGTCGCGAGCGCCGCGGGCCGTCGGCCGGGCGCCGTCCTCCGGCCGGGTCGCCGTCCCTCAGCCGTGGTGCGAGCGGGCGCGACGCCGGTGGTCCTGCATCGCCGCCGTGTACACATCGGCGGTGGCCGACGCCGCCGTGTCCCAGCCGAACGACTGCGCGTGCGCGGCCGCGGCCTCGCCCATCCGGGCACCGAGGTCGGCGCTGTCCGCGAACCGGGCCAGCGCCTGTGCGTACGCCTCCGGGTCGTGGCCCGGGATCAGGAAGCCGCTGACCCCGTCCCGCACGGCGACCGGGAGACCGCCCACCGCTGCCGCCACGACGGGGGTGCCGGCCGCCTGGGCCTCTATGGCGACCAGCCCGAAGGACTCGTTGTACGAGGGCATGACCAGCACGGACGCCGCCCGGAACCAGTCGGCGAGCTGTTCCTGGCCGACCGGCGGGTGGAAGCGCACGACGTCGGATATGCCCAGGCGCGCGGCCAGCTTCTGCAGGCCCTCCGGTTTGGCGAGCCCACTGCCGCTGGGGCCTCCGACGACGGGTACGACGATGCGTGAGCGCAGTGCGGGGTCCCGGTCCAGGAGCACGGCGACGGCGCGCAGCAGCACGTCCGGGGCCTTCAGCGGCTGGATGCGGCCGGCGAAGAGCGGGATCAGGGCGTCCTGCGGGAGTCCGAGGCGGGCGCGGGCCGCGGCACGGCCGTCGCCGGGGCGGAAGCGCTCCAGATTGACCCCGGGGTGCACGACGGCGACCGATGCCGGGTCCGCGTCGTAGAAGTGGATGAGCTCGTCGGCCTCCCCGGCGGTGTTGGCGATGAGCCGGTCGGAGGCGTGCACGATCTGGGTCTCGCCGATGACACGGGCGGCGGGCTCGGGGGTGTCGCCCTCGGCGAGCGCGGCGTTCTTGACCTTCGCCATGGTGTGCATGGCGTGGACGAGCGGGACGCCCCAGCGCTGGGCTGCGAGCCAGCCGACCTGGCCGGAGAGCCAGTAGTGGGAGTGGACCAGGTCGTAGTAGCCGGGGCGCTGTCCTGCCCAGGCCTGCATCACACCGTGGGTGAAGGCGCAGAGCTGAGCGGGCAGCTCCTCCTTCGCGAGGCCTTCGTACGGCCCGGCGTCGACGTGGCGGACCAGGACGCCCGGCGCGAGTTCGACCATCGGGGGCAGTCCGCCGGTGCTGGCCCGGGTGAAGATCTCGACCTCGATGCCGATCGCGGCGAGGCGCTCGGCCAGCTCCACGATGTAGACGTTCATGCCGCCCGCGTCGCCGGTGCCGGGCTGGTGCAGCGGAGAGGTGTGCACGGAGAGCATCGCGACACGGCGCGGCTTACGGTTTCCGGCGAAACCGCCCGGAAAGCGGATACGGGGTGCCGCACGGCTGCTGCCGAGCCGGGAGACGTACTGGCTCACGGGTCCGCTCCTCCTCGCTCAGGGCATGACACGTACCGGGCACAGCGCGCCCTCGAAGGTGCTGAACAGCGGAACCGAGCCATTCATTTCCGCTTTGCCAAATCATTACGCTCCTCCCGGCGCGCCCGCGGAAACCCGCGGTCCCCCGCTGTTCCACGGGCCCTCCCGGCGCTTCGCATACGCTCCTCCCCATGCACCAGCGCCCCATCGGCACCGCGACCCGCGGGACCACCAACCCCAACCGACTGCGCCGCATGGACCGCTGGATCGCCGCCACCCACGGCCCCACCCTGCGCCGCAGCGACTCGCCCCTGGCGGTCGACCTCGGTTACGGCGCCGCGCCCTGGACCGCCGTCGAACTCCTGGACCGGCTGCGCACCACGGAGCCGCGCACCGCCGTCGTGGGCGTCGAGATCGACCCGGAGCGGGTCGCGGCGGCGCGGCCGTACGAGCGCGAGGGCCTCACCTTCGCGCACGGCGGCTTCGAGATCCCCACGGCCGACAGGCCCACCCTCATCCGGGCCGCGAACGTGCTGCGCCAGTACGACGAGGGCGAGGTCGCCGCGGTCTGGCAGCGGCTGTGCGCCCGCCTGGCACCCGGCGGGCTGCTCGTCGAGGGCACCTGCGACGAGATCGGCCGCAGGCACGTCTGGGTCGCCCTCGGCCCGGAGGGGCCGCGCACGGTCACCTTCGCGACCCGGCTCGGCTCGCTGGAGCGCCCCTCGGACCTCGCCGAACGCCTCCCGAAGGCCCTGATCCACCGCAACGTGCCGGGGGAACCGGTGCACGCCTTCCTGCGGGACTTCGACAGGGCCTGGGCCACGGCCTCTCCGTACGCGTCACTGGGGGCGCGTCAGCGCTGGATCGCGGCCGCGCGCGCGGTCTCCGCCGACTGGCCACTGACGGACGGCGTACGGCGATGGCGGCAGGGCGAGATCACGGTGCGCTGGTCCGCACTGCGGCCCACCGCGGGATGAACGAGGGCCGACGGAAACATGTCGGTCGGGGACGTGGTCGGATCCGGGAACGCCCACGGGTCACCGTTCGTCCCCTGTGAGACGGGGCGGATGGTGGCGGACCTCTGTTACTTTTCGGGACGCCATGGCACGATCGCGTCGTCACCTGAACGTTACTGACGGTAAGTCACATGTGCGCGATATGGCTTTCGTTGCCTTTCGCCCGGAGGGGGAGCTCGTGAACCGACGCCACTGCGCCACTGCCGCGATCACTCTGGTCTGCGCACTGGCCCTGCTCACCGCGCCGGTCCAGGCCATGGCCGCCCCGGTGCCCGAGCCCGCCCCCTCCGCTCCCGCCGCCCCGAAGAAGAGCCTCGAAGAGGTGCGCGAGGAGATCGACACCCTGTACCGCCAGGCCGGGGCCGCGACGGACGCGTACAACCTCGCGGAGGAGCAGTCCAAGAAGCAGTCCGGCGAGATCGTCCGGCTCACCGAGGCGATCGCCGACGGCCAGGCGAAGATCGCCGAACTGAAGGACAGGGTGGGCGCCCAGGCCCGCGAGCAGTACCGCAGCGGCGGACTCCCTCCGGGCGCCCAGCTGATGCTGAGCGGCGACCCGGACCTCTTCATGGACGGCATCAACCAGGCCAGGCAGGGCCAGCAGGCCGCCAAGGGAGTGCTGACCGAACTGGAGCAGGCCCAGGAGGACTTGGAGACCTACACGAAGGACGCCGGTCTCAACTGGGAGAAGATCGAGGCCGGCCGCGTCAAGCAGGCCAAGGCGAAGAAGAGCATCGACGCGCGGATCGCGGCGGCCGAGAAGCTCGAATCGCAGCTGGCGACGGAGGAGCAGGCCAGGCTCCTCCAGATGGAGAAGGACGCCGCGTCCACGGCACAGGCCAGCTGGCTCTCCTCCGGCGCGCTCCGGGACATCGACCGCGCGGCGAGCCCCGCCGGCAAGCAGGCGGTGGCCTTCGCGACCGCCCAGATCGGCAAGCCGTACGTATGGGGAGCCGAGGGCCCCGGTTCGTACGACTGCTCGGGGCTCACCTCGCAGGCCTGGGCGGCGGCGAAGCGGCCGATCCCCCGGACCTCCCAGGAGCAGTGGCGGCAGCTGCCCCGCATAGCCGTCGAGGACATGCGCCCCGGCGACCTGATCATCTACCACAGCGACGCCAGCCACGTCGGGATGTACGTCGGCGGCGGCTCGATCGTGCACGCCCCCCGACCCGGCCGGCACGTCACGCCGGCGGGCGTCGGCTCGATGCGGATCCTGGGCGTCGTCCGGCCGGACAAGTAGGCACCGCGCGCCCGCGCCGCACCGCGCGCCGACGGACGGCTCGGCGCACGTGTGCGAGCGTGCCGGGCGCGTGATGTTCGTCATGACCTCATGTCCGCTTCCCGCACGCCCATCACGCCGGATCCGTGGTGGGACGCGGCTTATGGCCGCGCATGCGAGAGGCCTTGATCACCGGGCACCATTCCGTTCCCCTGCCGCGGACCGCTATCGTCCCCGTCGGCGGGTCGTCGATCGTCGTCCCGCCGCGCCCTCGGGGGGAGGGAAGGAAACCCGAACCGATGCCCGTACCCGTACCGCAGCAACGCGCCGTACCCGCTGCGGAGACCACTCACGGCGCCGACCTCACACTTCTGGTGATCGAGGACGACCCTGCGGGCACCTTCGCAGTCCCTGAGCCGTCGTCCACCACCGGGGCACGGGTCCGCGTGCGCACCGCCCGCAACCTCACCGAGGCCGGCCGGCTGCTCACCGACGACGTCGACTGCATCCTGCTCGACCTCGACCTGGAGGCCGCGGCCCTGCCTTCCGGCGCACGCGCGGACGGCCCCGACGTCGAGACCGGCCACCCGGACGAGCTCGCCGCCCTCAAGCACATCCTGCGCATCGCGCCGCGCCACGCCGTCCTCGCCCTCACCGCGGAGGACGACGCCGACCGGGCCGCCGAGGCCGTGCGGGTGGGGGCCCAGGACTACCTCTTCCGCGGCGAGCTCGACGGGCGCCTCCTCAGCCGCGCCATCCGGTACGCGGTGGAGCGCAAGCGCGCGGACATCGCGCAGCACCAGCTGACCGAGTCCCGGTTGCGAGCCCAGGAGAACGCCCGGCTGGAGCGGGGGCTCCTGCCCACCCCGCTGCTCGACGGCTCCGACCTGGCCTTCGCCGCCCACTACCGGCCGGGCCGCAGCCGCGCTCTGCTCGGCGGGGACTTCTACGACACGGTCCGCACGCCCGACGGCACGGTCCACGCGATGATCGGCGACGTCTGCGGACACGGCCCGGACGAGGCCGCGCTCGGCGTCGAGCTGCGTATCGCCTGGCGGGCGCTCACCCTGGCCGGACTCTGCGGCGACGCCCTGCTGTCCACGCTGCAGCAGGTCCTGGAGCACGAACGGCAGAGCGAGGAGATCTTCGCAACGCTCTGCACCCTCGACATCGCCCCCGACGGCCGCCGCGCAGGCCTGTGCATCGCGGGCCATCCCGCACCGCTGATCGCCCGCCGCGGCCGGGCGGCCCACCTGCTCCCGTACGAGGACGGCGGCCCGGCCCTCGGCCTGCTGCCGAGGGCCCGGTGGCCGCGCCGGCAGGTCGAGCTGGGAGGCTCCTGGAGCCTGATGATGTACACCGACGGGCTGATCGAGGGCCGCGTCGGGCCGGAGGGGACCCAGCGGCTGGGCCAGGACGGCATGGTCGCGATGATCAACGGCCGGCTGGACCAGGGGCTCGGTGGAGAAGCCCTGCTGGAGGCCGCCGTCACACAGGTGCAGGAGCTGAACGGCGGCGAGCTGACCGACGACGTCGCGGTCCTGCTGCTGGAACGTGACGAGGCCCGGATACACCGGAGGGGTGGAAGCGCGTCGCGCCCCCACCCCGGTGCCGTCTCTTCGGCGGGTGTTCAGCGCCCGCCGTTGTAGGGGCCGTACGGTCCGTCGCTGCTGGAGCCCCCGCGACGGCCACCGCCGGACACGGCCTTGATCGCCGGCCGCACGTCCACCATGAAGACGATGGACGCGATCACGCCCGCGATCTGCAGGAACAGGATCGGAATGACGAGGTTCACGAACACGGTGACCCCGAGGATGATCAGCCAGAAGGACTTCTTCTGCTTGTCCGCGGCCCGGTAGGCGTCCTCGCGCGCCGTCACGGCGAAGACCAGCGCGACCACGGCCAGGACGAGCATGGCCAGGTACAGCAGCTGCATGAAGGAGCCGAATGCTTCGAGCAACACGGTGAGCACCGCCTAGTCAGTGGATGAGCGCCTCGCGGCCAAGGTACCGGGACAACGACCCGGGCACCCCAAAGGTGCCCGGCCCGTTCTGCCTGTACCTCTCGGACCGCTCCGCCTACTTCGCGGAGGGCGGGGTCGTCTTCTTCGCCGCGGGCTTGCGCACCGACGCCGGCTTCTTCGCCGTCGCGGGCGCGGCCTTGGACTCGGCGGCCTGCGGCGCGGGCTTCTTCGCGGCGGGGGCCGCCGGCTTCGCGGGAGACACCTTGGGAGACACCGGCTCGGCCGCCGCCTCGGACTTCTGCTTCGGCACGGACTTCGGCTCCGCCTCGACCACCGCGGCGATCTCGACGATCTCCTCGGCCGTCTCGCCGCGCCAGGTCCGCACGCTGTGCTCTCCGCGCTCGGCGACCTTCTCGTACGTCTCCCGGGCGCGGACCGCGTACTCGGCGGCCACGCCCACGCTGCGCAGGGCCAGGTCCTGGGCGGTCTCGCCCCACTTCTTGAGGTCGGTGTCCAGCGCCCCGAAGACCTCGGTCACCTTCGCCTGCACGGTGGCCTGAGCCTCCTTGGCCTGCGTGGCGACCCGCTCCTGCACGGCCTTCGGGTCGGTGTTGCGCACCGCCTCGATCCGCTCGGGCGCCTCGGCACGCAGCTGCTCGATCAGAGCCGGGACCTTGCGCGCCTTCTCCACGGCGAGGTCGGCCGTACCGGCGGCGAAGTAGAGGGGGGTGGGGTCGGTGAGGGTCTTACGCAGGTCATCGGTGATGGCCATGACTGTGGTCCTCCCGGATCATCAGAAGTCAGTTCACTGGTGGGTCTGCATCACTGCCGCCGGCCGTGCGGGGGCCGCGGGCATCCGGACCGGCACCGTCCGCGTCACCGGCACCGCTCTCCGCATCGATTCTGCTCTCCGCCTCACCAGCACCGTGGAACCCGGAGCCGGTGTCGGGCGCGACATCGAAACCGTTCTCCCGGCGGAAGGAGTCGTAGATCTGCAGCAGCACGTTCTTCTGCCGCTCGTTGATCGACGGATCGGCCAGTACGACCGCCCGCGTCTCGAGCTCCTCCCGCTCCCGCTCATCGAGGATCCCGGCCCGCACATAGAGCGTCTCGGCCGAGATCCGCAGGGCCTTGGCGACCTGCTGCAGCACCTCGGCGCTCGGCTTGCGCAGACCGCGTTCGATCTGGCTGAGATACGGATTGGACACCCCGGCGGCGTCGGCGAGCTGCCGCAGGGAGAGCTGCGCGGTACGCCGCTGCTCACGCAGGTACTCGCCGAGGTTGCCGACGTTGAGTGATGCCATGCCTCGATACTGCACCCACCGCGCTAACTATTGCAAGCGGATGCTTGCAAAAGTGTTCCGTGTCATGCCGCGGCACGGATGTGACTGGGCACGCCGGTGTCCGTTCCCAGTGCTTGTGCGGTTTCCCGTTGGATCTGCTCGGCGAAGTGATCGAGTCCCGATCAATCTGCCCGGCGAGGTCCCTCGTGGGCTGAGCTACGAACGTTGCGCCACGAAGACGAACTCGTCACCCGGCCTGTCGGGCGCGTCGCGTACGTCCTCCATTCATGGCTGCCAGGTCGACCCGCATCGGCCATCTGCGTCAGGCCCCAGAGCATGTTGCACACCGAACGGCCAAGGACATAGCCGTCCTTGGTCAGGATCTCGTTCAGCATGCCCCCGCGCACTCCACCGCCCAGCGAGGCGATCAGGCCCTGCAGGAGCACGATGCCGAAGACCGCCCCGACCGGCAGGCCGGGGAGCGCGAGGACCGCCGAGGTGGCCGCGAAGGAGAGTGCCAGGGTCGGCGGCCGAGAGCAGGAACGGGGGAGCCGGTGGCCCGGAAGACCAGGGTGGCGAGGGCCTGTCCTCCGATCGTCTGAGCTGCGGCGAAAGCTGCGAAGGAAAGAAGGAACGGGGTGAACTCAGCCGTGGGGAACAGGGATCTGTAGCTGCGCATGATCCGTAGCCTCCGAGCGTTCCGTGGCCGTGTGTACTGTTCCGGCGACACGCGAAAGGTCGTACGGACGCGCTTGTGGCAGATCGGCACCGCCTTCCGGAGTCCCGGACAAGCCGGAGGAGCGCGCGCTAGCGTCGAGCCATGATCGTATGGCTCAACGGCACCCACGGTGCGGGCAAGACGACGACCAGCGCACTCGTACAACAACTCCTTCCGGAATCACGGGTGTTCGATGCCGAGAAGGTCGGCGAGACGTTGATGGACATCACGCCGGGGCTGCCGTGGACAGGCAACTTCCAGGACTGGCCGCCGTGGCGGCCTCTCGTGGTCGAGACCGCCCGTCACGTGCTCGACTACACCGGCGGCATCCTGGTGATGCCGATGACCGTGCTGGTCGAGCGGTACTGGCGCGAGATCAGCGCTGGTCTTGCCCGACATGCGATCCCGGTACGGCACTTCGTACTCCACGCCGACCAGGACACCCTTCGCGGGCGCATCGAGGGCGACACCGTCCTCGGCCCCTCCAGGTTCCGCCTCGACCACCTCGAGCCCTACGCCGAGGCCGCCCGCACCTGGCTGCACGACGAGGCCGAGGTCGTCGACACCACGCACCTCACCCCCGCTCAGGCCGCGCGCCACATCGCGAAGGCCGCCACCCCCTGACCCAGCTCTACGGAGCATCCTCGTCAGCGAGGTCACCGCCCTGTCCGTGACCCCGCCACGGCTTCTCCGCCGGCCACGCGAAGGCTCCGGTGGGGCAGGCTTGGCGCCATGACCGCACCTGACACCAAGGCCGACCTCCGCTTCTACCTGCAGTCGGCCCGCGAGGCCCTGCTGTGGAAGCTCGAAGGGCTCTCCGAGTACGACGCCCGGCGCCCCCTGACACCGACCGGCACCAATCTCCTGGGTCTGGTCAAACACGTGGCCGGTGTGGAGCTGGGCTACCTCGGCGACACCTTCGGACGGCCGTCCGGCGAGCCGCTGCCGTGGGTCGAGGAAGGGGCCGATCCCAACGCGGACATGTGGGCGACCGCCGACGAGTCACGCGAGCAGATCGTGGGGCTGTACCACCGGGCCTGGGCGCACGCGGACGCGACGCTCGACGCGCTGCCGCTGGACACCGTCGGCACGGTGCCGTGGTGGCCCGCCCATCGGGCCGAGGTGACGCTGAACCATGCGGTGGTACGCGTGATCGCCGACACCCACCGGCACGCCGGGCACGCCGACATCCTCCGTGAACTCATCGACGGCGCCGTGGGCATGAGCAGGGGCAACGACAGCATCCCGCCGGGCGACACGGCCTGGTGGGAGATGCACCGGGGCCGGCTGGAAGGCGCGGCCCGCGCGGCCCACGAAGGTGCGTGACACCGGCGGAACCGAGCGCGGCGTCCGGTGCGGGAGCGCGTAAACCGGTCGTACGACGGGGGCACGCGCCCCTACGCTGGCCGTATGTCTGCCTCCAGGACCTCGTACGTCTGCCTGCCGTGCCGCGCCTCGTACAAGCAGCCCTACGACAGGGAGCGGGCGGACCGTGCCTGCCCCCGCTGCGCGGAGGCGCTGATCCACGTCGGCTCCGCCTTCGCGGCGCCGCGGCGGCGGGACACCGCGGCGTGGCGCGCGCTCTCGGTGCTGCTCAACGCGGGCGTCCGCTTCCACAAGAGCTGCTGCGACGGGCCGGGCTACCGTCCGCGCACGCTGCGCGAGGTGAAGGAACGCCTGGCGTACGCCGAGAGGACCGGCGAGCCCTTCGCGAAGTCCCTGCTCCGCCCCGAACTGCCGTGGACGACACCGTGAGATCGGCCTCCCGTTCATCCTGGGCCGGCCTCATTCCGGGAGGGGCATGACCGGAAGGGGCATGACCAGCCCCTCCGACAGTTGCACGAAGGCGAGTCCGGCCGCCGCGACCGCGTCCGCCCGTAGCCGGCCGGCGCTCTCCCCCGCGTCCACCCGGCGCCAGTTCTCCTCCGCCAGGATCCGGAGTACGGCGATGATCTGGCCCGCCGCGAGCCGTGCCGCCACCGGGGCGCCGGGGTCCAGGGCGTGGGCGAGGGCCGCTTCGGAGCGGCGCTGGTAGGCGTACAGGCGGGCGACGAGCGACGGGGTGCCGTAGAGCAGCCGGTGGAAGGCCAGCACCTGAGGGTCGTCGCAGAGTCCGGTCACCGGGTCGTGGCGGTCCAGGCCGTCCAGGAAGTGCCGGCGCAGCGCCTGCAGGGGGGTGGTGCCGTCCGGCCGGCCGGATACGACGCGGGCCGCCTCGTCCTCGTGGTCGGCGAACCGGTGCAGGACCAGGTCCTCCTTGGCGGGGAAGTACCGGAACAGTGTCGGCTTCGAGATGTCGGCCGCCGCCGCCACTTCCGCCACCGAGACCTTGTCGAAGCCCCGTTCGAGGAACATCGAGATCGCGGCTTCGGAGACGGCCTGGTAGGTCTGCTGCTTCTTGCGTTCGCGCAGGCCGGTCCTGCCGGTGCTCATGACGGCGCGCCCTTCCGGATGAGCGCCTCGATCCCGTCGAGGGTCCGGTCGAGTCCGAACACGAAGTCGTAGTCGATGTCGTCCGGTCCGCTCATGGCGTCGGAGGAGAGCAGCCTGGACAGTGCCGGATGGCGGACGGGGTCGACGAGCCGTTGCACGGTCCGCTCCCACTGCGCCATGACCTCCTCGGCCGAGGCGCCCTTCGCCTCGACGGCGGCGGCGATGTCGCTCATCAGCAGGGCCTCGTTCCGCACGAAGCCCGAGACGAGGAGGATGACGGAGAGCTTGTCGCCCTCGTCCAGGCCGCTGCCCTCCAGCGCCTGGAGGCCCTGTTCCCACCAGGCGACCGAATGCGGGCTGGCCGGTGGCCCCGCGATCGGGATGCGCAGGGACCACAGGTTGCGCTGGAACATCCGCCGCTGGGCCCACGCCCACTGGCGCATCGCCTCGCGCCAGCCCGCCCCTTCCTCCAGCGCCGGCAGGGGCTCGGGCGCGCCCATCGCCGCCTCCTGCATGAGGACGTACAGCTCCTCCTTGGCGGAGACGTAGCGGTAGAGGGACATCGTGGAGGCGCCCAGTTCCTTGGCGACCCGGCCCATCGAGACGGCCGGGAGGCCCTCCGACGCGGCGACCGTCACGGCCGCGGCGACGATGCGGTCCAGCGTCAGGCCGGGCTTGGGGCCCTTGACCGGACGCTCGCGCAGTCCCCACGCGGCCTCGATGCTGGCCGGCAGGCCCGTACCGCCCGAAGACGCATTGCTGTTCTTCGTCATCCGAAGCCGCCTTTCCCGGTACTGGCTTGCCCCCATCCTAGGTTTGCGTAATGCTTACGCAGTAACGCGTATGGCATACGCAGAAGGGGGACCGTCATGAGTACCGCCATGAGAGACGTCATGATCGAGGCGCACGGCCTGACCAAGTCCTACGGAAAACCGGGCGTCCGGGTCCTGGAAGGCGTCGGCCTCCAAGTCGCCCGTGCCGGGATCCACGCACTGCTCGGCCCCAACGGCGCCGGCAAGACCACGACCGTGCGGATCCTCGCCACCCTCACCACCGCCGACTCCGGCACGGCGCGTGTCGCCGGGTACGACGTCGTCACCGACCGGCGCCAAGTACGCCGCGCCATCAGCCTGACCGGGCAGTTCGCCGCCCTCGACGAGACGTTGACCGGCGAGGAGAACCTGCGGATGATGGCGCGGCTGTCCGGCCTGCCCCTCGCCCAGGCCCGGGCCCGCGCCGGGGAACTCCTCGAGCGCTTCGGCCTCACCGACGCGGCCCGCCGCCAGGCCCGTACGTACTCCGGGGGGATGCGGCGCCGCCTGGACCTGGCGGCGGGGCTGGTCGGCTCGCCCGAGCCCGGCGTCTTCTTCCTCGACGAGCCCACCACCGGCCTCGACCCGCGCAGCCGCCGCGAACTCTGGCAGGTGGTCCGCGACCTGGCGGAACGGGGCGCCGCGGTCCTGCTCACCACGCAGTACCTGGAGGAGGCCGACCAGCTCGCCGACCGCATCGCCGTCCTGAACCAGGGCCGGATCGTCGCCGAGGGCACCCCGGAGACCCTGAAGTCACGCGTCTCGGGTCACCGTCTGGACCTCGTCCTCAGCAACCGCGAGGCCTACCTCCGGCTCGCCACCCGCGCGGTCCACCACTCCCCCGAGACCCTGACCCTCGGCATCCCCACGGACGGCACCGCCGCCCACGTCCGGGCCCTGCTCGACGAGACCGACCCGCACCGGACCGACGTCGACCGCTTCTCCGTGCACAGCGCGACCCTCGACGACGTGTTCCTCGCCCTCACCGCCGAGACCGGAACCGGCACCGCGACCGAGACCGGAACGACGGAGGCACCGTCCCATGTCTGACGCACCCGGAGCCCTGACCCACGCCACAGTCATGACCGGCCGCAGCCTGCTCCTCAGCCGCCGCAACGTCGACGCCGTCATCGTCTCGCTGATGCTGCCGATCATGCTGATGCTGATCTTCGTCTACTTCTTCGGCGGCGCGATCGACACGGGCACCGCCTACGACTCGTACGTCATGTACGTCGTCCCCGGCGTCCTGTTCCTGTGCGCCGGCTTCGGCTCGGCCACCACGGCGGTGGCGGTGAGCGAGGACATGAAGGGCGGCATCATCGACCGCTTCCGCTCCCTGGACATCGGTGCGATGCCGATCCTCGCCGGTCATGTCGTGGCAAGCACGGTGCGCAACCTGGTCTCCACCACACTGGTGTTCGCCGTCGCCCTGCTCATCGGCTTCCGCCCCGCCGCCACCCCCGCCGGCTGGCTCGCCGTCGCCGCCGTACTGCTCGCCTACATCGTGGCCCTGTCCTGGATCTCGGCGGCGATGGGCCTGCTCGCCCGCACCCCGGAGGCCGCCGGCGGATTCACCTTCTTCATGTCGTTCCTGCCCTACCCGAGCAGCGCGTTCGTCCCCGTCGACAGCATGCCGGGCTGGCTACGCGGCTTCGCCGACCACCAGCCGGTCACCCCGGCCATCGAGTCCCTCCGCGGCCTCCTCCTGGACCAGCCGGTGGGCAACGCCCCCTGGACCGCGCTCGGCTGGGCCACCGGGATCCTGCTGGTGTCCGTGGCCCTGTCCGGGGTGCTCTTCAGAGCCCGGACGCGGTGACGCGGGAGGCCTGGCCGGGACGTCGCGGCAAGGCGTCAGAACACGTCCGGGCACCACGCCCGGCGCGGCGCCCGGAACAACACGTCCGCCGTCGCCGCCGCGCCCGCCCGGTGTTCGTCGACGCGTCCCAGCGCGGCCAGCCGTACCGGTGACTCGTCACCCAGGCAGAGTGCACCCAACTCCGCCACGTCCAGCGTCAGATCGGCCGTCCGCGTCGTCGGGGCGCAGGAGGCTCCGGACGGCGACGCCTCCAGCAGGAAACGGCCGCCCGACAGGCCCGTGGTATCCCGGACGTCCAGGACGAGGGTGCCCCCGGTCGCGTACGTGCGTGCCTCCAGGGCCCGGGAGACGTCCAGGACACGCAGCCACAGCCAGTCCGTCTGGGACACGACGCGGGCGGCGCGCGGGTCCGGGAGGAGGAGCGGGAGCAGGTCGTCGGGCGCGCGGCGGCCCGAGCGGACCGTCGTGATCCAGTCGATGGAGCAGACGAAGTGCCACAGGGCGCGCTCCGCCACCGGGGTCGTCGCGATCAAGCCGCTCACCGTCGCCGTCTGGAGCGGCTGCTTCCGGTCACCCCAGTGGTCGTCGGCACGGTAGGTGATCAGCCCGTCCGTCTCCCCGTCGGCCGACCGGTACACGGCGTGGAACGGCTCCGTCCACGTCTCGGCCGCCGGGACGTCCACGCCGGTGTTGCGCGTCCACCAGCGCTCGCCCCGGGAGACCATGCCGTGCTGCCGTGCGGCGAGACGGCTGTGGAGCTCCGGGCCCAGCTTCCGTACGTCCGCTCCGTCCACCAGGTCGATCCGGCCGCCGTCCGCCTCGGAGGGCACCCGGCTGCGCGGGTCCAGGCCCGACCGGGTGACGTCGATCTCCCAGTCGGTGGCCCAGGCGGCCGGGCCGAAGCCGTACCGCCCGTAGATCGGGTACTCCGCGGCGATCAGCGAGGCGACCACGTCGCCGCGCTCCTTCGCCGCCGCCAGGTCGGTGGCCATCATCCGGCTGAGCAGCCCGCGGCGGCGGTGCGTGGGCGTCACCGACACGGCGGTGATCGCGTCGGCCTGCACCCTGGCGCCGCCGACGACGGTCACCTCCTGCGCGAACGACCGGAAGGTAGCCACACAGCGACCGTCGTCGAAGACCCCCTGGACGCGGGCGAGATCCGTATGGGCCAGGCGCACCGCGACCTCCTCCTCCGTCGGTCCCGAGGCCGACACCCGGAGGAACCCGGTCTCCGCGGCACGCAGCCACTCGGGGTAATCGGCTTCGGAGACGGTGCGTCGGTCAAGGCTCATCCGACCACGCTAGTCACGGGGCGCGGGGGATGTCGCATGGTTTTCCGGCCGGGGCGCTGCTCAGAACGCGGCCCGGACGCCGCCCACCTCCGCGGCACCGCCGAGCAGCGGCGCCCGCCCGATGCGGGACACCACCGGGGCGTCGACACCCAGCAGTTCGAGGGACCGGGCCAGCACCGGGCCCAGGGCACGGGTGGAACCGTCGTCGATCTTGAAGGCCAGGGCCCTGCCGTCCGGGAGCGCCAGCGCCTGCACCGCCTCCGCGCCCATCTTGGAGAGTGCGCCCGGAACCTCGCGCATCAGCCAGGTGTCCGGCCGCCGCGTGCCTGCGACGTACTCCGGGTGCGCCCGCATCGCGTCCGCGACCCGCCGCTCCGCCGTGCCCGGTTCCGCCAGCACGAACGTACGGAACGCCCGGGCCAGGCCCACCAGCCCGATCGCCATCAGCGGGGCACCGCAACCGTCCGTGCCGACCGCCGCGACGGGCTCGCCCGCCGCCTCCGCGACCACCTCGCCGACCAGCCGCTGCAACGGGTGGGCCGGGTCGAGATACGTCGCCGTGTCCCATCCGTTGCGCACGCAGACGGCGAGCATCGCCGCGTGCTTGCCGGAGCAGTTCATGGTGAGCGGCTCCCGGACACCCCCGGCGGCGAGGTACGCCTCCGCCTCGACCGGGTCCAGCGGCAGATCGGGCGGGGTCTGCAGATCGTCCGGCGCCAGACCGTGTTCGGCGAGCATCGTGCGCACCAGGTCCAGGTGGAAGGCCTCCCCTGAGTGGCTCGCCGCGGCCAGGGCCAGCCGCTCCCCGGAGAGGTCCAGACCGGCCCGCAGGATCGCCGCTGCCTGCATCGGCTTGTTGGACGAGCGGGGGAAGACCGGCGCTGCCGGGTCGCCGAGCGCGAACTCCACGCTGCCGTCGGCCGCCAGGACGACCAGCGACCCCCGGTGGTGGCCCTCGGTGAAACCGGACCGCACGACCTCGGCCAGGACCGGGGGCACGGGCGACGCGGAGGGGAATATGGGGGTCATGGGGGGCCTTCCGGGGACGGGCGTGACCCGCCCCCGGAAGGGTCGCTTCAGGCGAGCAGGTCCTCTACTTGTGCTTCCCCGTCACGGTACCTGCGGGCGATCTCCGCGCTGCAATCGTCGACGGTCCGCTGGAGCCGGTGCCGGCGCCGGGACACCTGTCGCTCGTAGCGGACGAGCCGCCCCATGGCCGTGAGGAGCTCGTCGTCCGTCCGGGCGTCGAGGTCGGAGAGCTCGACCTCCGCGAGCGTGTCCGCCGCCAGCTGCCGGTACTCGTCGCTGCGCGGCGTGGTCAGGGTGACGTGCCGCACCGAGGAACGGTGGACGGACGGGGCGTCGGCGAGGATCTCCGAGAGCCGGTCCACCACGGGCGACTCGGGGTCCACCCGGCGGGCGAGCTCGGCGCGCAGGATGTCGATCCGGCCCTGGACGAGGCGGCGCACGTAGCTGAGGTCCGCCTCGTCACGCTGGGCGTCACGGCGCCGGGTGCGCAGCTCCGGCAGTCGCAGCCCGCCGAATTCGGGCTGCGGACGCACGGCGGCCAGCCCTTCGAACGCGGCGCCGCCCGTCTGGCCGGGCACGGACACCGCTCCGTTCACCACCGCGGGCACCCGCACGGGCGGCTGGCCCGGCGTGTCACCGGTCCGCTGCACCGGCGGCCGCAGGCCGGCCGCTGTACGTGTCACTGGTACGGCGCCGGGTGATGGCCTGGTTCCACGTGTCGTCATGATGTTCCGTCCCCTCGACCGGTGCGTCGGCACACCGACATCGTGCATGGTGCCACTACGCACGGTGTTCACGCAGGTGCTCTGTACCCGTTCGGCCCAAGATAGGTTGGTCTGTATGCGTGCAGTGATACAGAGAGTGGACGGCGCGACCGTCACCGTGGCCGGCGCCGCGGACGACGCGTCGGGGACCGGGACGGTCGGCGAGATCATCGGCGAGGGCCTGTGTGTGCTGGTGGGGGTCACTCACGGGGACACCGCGGAGAAGGCGGCGCAGCTCGCCCGCAAGCTGTGGACCCTACGGATCCTGGAAGGTGAGAAGTCCTGCTCGGACGTGAATGCACCGCTTTTGGTTATTTCGCAGTTCACTCTCTACGGGGACGCCAGGAAGGGCCGCAGGCCCACCTGGAACGCCGCCGCACCGGGCGAGGTCGCGGAGCCGCTGGTCGACGAGGTGGTCGCCCAACTGCGGTCGCTCGGGGCGCGGGTGGAGACGGGCCGGTTCGGGGCGGACATGCGGGTCTCGCTCACGAACCACGGCCCGTTCACCGTGCTGGTCGAGGTGTAGCAGTGCGGCTGGACGGCCGCGCGTAGCCCCTCTACGGCTCGACGACCGTTTCCTGGGCCGCCGCGGTGTCACCCGCGATCAGTTCCGCGTCCACCGCGACGTTCCGCTTCACCAGCGCCAGGGCGATCGGTCCCAGCTCGTGGTGGCGGGCCGAGGTGGTGATGAAGCCGAGCTGCCTGCCCTCCGCACCGTCGGCGGCGAGCCGGACCGGCGTCCCGTGGCCGGGCAGATGGACCTCGCTGCCGTCGAGGTGCAGGAAGACGAGGCGGCGCGGCGGCTTCCCCAGGTTGTGGACGCGGGCGACCGTCTCCTGACCCCGGTAGCACCCCTTCTGGAGGTGCACGGCGCTGCCGATCCAGCCCAGCTCGTGCGGGATGGTGCGGTGGTCGGTCTCGAAGCCCAGGCGCGGGCGGTGCGTCTCGACGCGGAGCGCCTCGTACGCCAGGATCCCCACCGCGGGGCCGTGCGCGGCGGCGTACGTCTCCAGGTCGGCCCGGGGCAGGAAGAGGTCGCGGCCGTGCGCCGTCTCCCGTACGGCGACGCCGTCCGGGACCTCGGCGATGGAACCGGCGGGCAGATGCACGACGGCGATGTCGGCGGTGCGGTCGGCGACCTCGACCCGGTAGAAGAACTTCATCGACTCCAGGTAGGCGATCAGCTCGCCCTGGGTCTCCGGCTCGGTGTGCATCCACACCGTCGTGCCGTCGTCGACAAGGTAGAGGGCGTGCTCGATGTGGCCGTTGGCGGAGAGGATCAGCGCCTCGGTCGCCTGGTGCGGCGCGAGATCACTGACGTGCTGGGTGAGCAGCAGGTGCAGCCAGGCCAGCCGGTCGTCGCCGGTGACCGTGACGACCCCACGGTGCGAGAGGTCGACGAGGCCGCCGCCGTCGGCGAGTGCGCGTTGCTCACGGAACAGGTCGCCGTAGTGCGCGGCGACGCCTTCGTCGCGCCCCTCGGCGGGGACGGCGCCGGGCAGGGACAGCAAGGGGCTCTTCATGCGACCAAGCGTACGACCCGGGCGGCCCGCTCCACCGCGCGCTTCCGTGTCAGTCCGCCGGACCGCCCTGTGCCGCCTTCGCCGAGCAGTCGGCGCAGCGCCCGAAAATCGCGAAGTGCTTCATGTCGGTCTCGAAGCCGAAGGTGCTCCGCAGCTTCGCCGTGAAGTCGGCGACCACGTCGACATCTGCCTCGATGACGCTCGTGCAGTCCCGGCAGACGAGGTGGATGTGGTGGTGGCGGTCGGCCAGGTGATACGTCGGCGCGCCGTGCCCGAGGTGGGCATGGCTGACCAGCCCGAGCTCCTCCAGGAGCTCCAGGGTCCGGTAGACGGTGGAGATGTTCACCCCCGACGCCGTCCTGCGCACCTCGCAGAGGATGTCGTCGGGTGTCGCGTGCTCCAGGGTGTCGACGGCCTCCAGGACGAGCTGACGCTGAGGCGTCAGCCGGTAGCCACGCTGCCGAAGATCGGTCTTCCAGTCGGTGCTCACCACACGCCCAGTGTAGGGCGGGGCGAGCACCGGCCCGCCGGGGCTGCGCGGGCCTACTTGAAGAACGCGATTCCGTCGTCCGGCATGTCCCCGAGGCTCTTCGCCATCGCGGCGACCTCCTCGGGGGTGACGACCTTCTTCAGGTGCGCCGACATGTACGGCCGCAGCTCCACGTCGGGGGTGGCCTTCTCGCCGACCCACATCAGGTCGCTGTTCACATAGCCGTAGAGGCGCTTGCCGCCGCTGTACGGGCCGGAGGCCGCCGTGCGGGCCACGGCGTCGGTGACGACGTCGATCTGCGGCTTCTGCTTGGCCAGCTCGCCGTACCAGACCTCGACGATGCCCTGGTCACGGACCATGACGATCTCGACCTTGCGGTCCTTGTCGATCCGCCAGTATCCGGACTCGGACTCCAGCGGCTTGACCTGGTTGCCCTCGGCGTCCAGCACCCAGGAGTGCGAGACGTACTCGAGGAAGTCGCGGCCGTCGTGGCTGAAGGTGACTTCCTGGCCGAAGTTGCACTTCTCGGCGCCGGGGAAGTCGGAGACGCCCGCACCCGCCCAGTTGCCGAGGAGGAAGGCCAGCGGCACGAGGTCCGGGTGGAGGTCGGACGGAATCTCGATCATGAGCGGCTCAGACGATCTGTGAGGGTGTACGGAAGGTGATCAGGCGAGGGTCAGCGCTGGCCCTGGTACAGCTTCTTCACGGTCACGGCCGCGAAGGCGAGCACGCCGACGCAGACCAGGACCAGCAGGGCGGAGAAGAAAGCCTCAAGCACGGGAGCTCCTCGGAACGAACGACATGACGGCAGCGGACGGCCGGGCCCCCAGCCTAATGGGTGGGGGCCCGGCACGGCGGCCCGGGGTTTCCCGGGCGCGGTCGGCTCGGCCCGGGACCCGGGCCGTCGCGGGGGAGGTCGTTACAGTTCGGTACATGCCGAAGAAGCTCGTGATCAAGGTGACCGCCGGAGCCGACGCCCCCGAGCGCTGCTCGCAGGCCTTCACCGTGGCGGCCGTGGCCGTCGCCAGCGGGGTCGAGGTCTCGCTGTGGCTGACCGGTGAGTCCGCCTGGTTCGCCCTGCCGGGGCGCGCCGCCGAGTTCGAACTGCCGCACTCCGCGCCGTTGCCCGATCTGGTCGACTCGATCCTCGCCGGCGGCGGGATCACGCTCTGCACCCAGTGTGCGGCGCGGCGCGACATCTCCGAGAAGGACGTTCTGGAGGGCGTGCGGATCGCCGGTGCCCAGGTATTCGTGCAGGAGGCCATGGCGGACGGCGCCCAGGCCCTCGTCTACTGACCGGGAGACCTGCAGGTCACCGGCGGCGGTTCCTGCCGTCCAGCTCGTCCCACCAGGCATCCGACGTCGGATCGCCCGTCGGCTCCTCCCCGGGCGGGCGGGGCCGGGAGTCCCGGGGCCGCCGGCTGTCGGGCGGGGAGTCGTCCCACCAACGGTCCTCGGGACCACGTCGGTTGGCGACGATCGCCGCGACGGGCGGGATGACCATGGCGAGCACGCACATCGCCACGGCCGCCGGTACGGACCACAGGCGCACGAAGGCCCAGGCGGAGACGAAGAGGAGGAGGCATCCGCCCATCAGAAGGAAGTAGGCGCGCCTGCGCCGGGCGTACATGTCTCCAGCGTAGAGCTCTCCGGCGCGGACGTGCACGCGGAAACGCGCACGGACGGCACGGAGGGCCGCACCCCTGTGCAGGTGGCGTCCAACCCCCTGGGGTGCGGCCCTCCGGCCGTATGCGGTGCGTGAACTACACGGCGATGGCGACCTCGGCGAGGCCACCGGTCTGCGCCACGACCGTGCGGTCGGCGGTGCCGCCCGGGACCAGGGCGCGGAGCGTCCAGGTGCCCTCGGCCGCGTAGAAGCGGAACTGTCCGGTCGCCGAGGTCGGGACCTCGGCGGTGAACTCACCGGTCGAGTCCAGCAGACGGACGTAGCCGGTGACGGGCTCGCCGTCACGGGTCACGCTGCCCTGGATGGTCGTCTCGCCCGGCTTGATCGTCGAAGCGTCGGGGCCGCCGGCCTGTGCTCCACACATGGTGTTCTGTCCTTCTGGTCGGGGTCCTGCTGAGCGGGTCTGCGGAATTACTTGTTGGCGCCGAGCTCGATCGGCACGCCCACGAGCGAGCCGTACTCGGTCCACGAACCGTCGTAGTTCTTGACGTTGTCGACGCCGAGCAGCTCGTGCAGCACGAACCAGGTCAGGGCCGAACGCTCACCGATGCGGCAGAGCGCGATGGTGTCCTTCGACAGGTCGACCTGCTCGTCCTCGTAGAGGGCCTTGAGCTCGTCGTCCGACTTGAAGGTGCCGTCGTCGTTGGCGTTCTTCGACCACGGGATGTTGCGCGAGCTCGGCACGTGGCCGGGGCGCTGCGACTGCTCCTGCGGGAGGTGGGCCGGGGCGAGCAGCTTGCCGCTGAACTCGTCGGGCGACCGCACGTCGACGATGTTCTGGCTGCCGATGGCGGCGACGACGTCGTCGCGGTAGGCGCGGATCGACTCGTCCTGGGCCTTCGCCTTGTACTGGGTGGCCGGGCGGGACGGGATCTGGTCGCCGTCCACCAGGTCGCGGGAGTCGAGCTCCCACTTCTTGCGGCCGCCGTCGAGCAGGCGGACGTCCTGGTGACCGTAGAGCTTGAAGTACCAGAAGGCGTAGGACGCGAACCAGTTGTTGTTGCCGCCGTAGAGGACGACCGTGGTGTCGTTCCCGATGCCCTTCTCGGACAGGAGCTTCTCGAAGCCGGCCTGGTCGATGAAGTCGCGGCGGACCGGGTCCTGGAGGTCCTTGGTCCAGTCGATCCGGATCGCGTTCTTGATGTGGTTCTTCTCGTAGGCCGAGGTGTCCTCGTCGACCTCGACGATGGCGACCTGCGGGTCGTCGATGCGGGCCTCGACCCAGTCGGCGTCGACCAGTACGTCTGCGCGGCTCATGTGTTTCTCCTCCGGGGCAGTCTGCGGCGGGGTGGTGCGGTGCTGGAGTGCGAGACGTACGCGCAGGCGCTGGGGACGGAGCGCGTACGGGAGGCACGGGTCCGGCCCTGACATCGTCGAAGGGCCGGGGGGAAACGGGAGAGGGTCCCGCTCAGAAGGTGCGACAGAGCATGGCGGCGACACGGCACAGGTCCACTGCCCGCCGCTTCGTGAGGTCCGCCTGTCGCTTCATGCGTCCGATCGTAGGGAGGTACGGGCGGGAATGTCACCGTCGTGTCGCATGATGAGACTCGATCGTCCGCCATGCGAGACGCGATCATCCCGCGAAGCCCGGGTCGGCGCCCGTCGGGTGCCTGGGTCCCACAGGCATCTGCGGAGCGGACGGACCCGTCTCACTATCCGGATCCACGACCACGCGTCCGCCTCGGCGGTGCCCCTACCCCGCCCGGCCGCGGCTTATCCGCAGGTGCTCCGAGGCGCCCGTCAGCCCGCCAGCCGGATGTCGGCGCCGGTCATCGAAATCTCCAGCCCGCCCGGGGTCGCCTCGATCTTCTCCAGCTTCAGACCGTCGGGCAGTCCGCCGATCGCACGCTCGAAGTCGGTCTTCTTCCTGACCATGCCCTCCAGGCCGGGAACGCCCTCGCCCGGGACCTCGTCGGCGCGCACCCTGACCGTGTCGCCGTCGACGAGGGTGACCGTGGACAGCACGCTGCGCGTGACCGTCTGCTCCAGCACCGGGATCCGGACCGTGCCGGTGACCTTGACCTTGCCGTCACCGCCGTAGGCGACCGTGACGTCCTCGTCGGCCGCCTCGGTGAGGGCGGCGTACGGGATGACGGCCGACCCGGTGGCCCGGGCTGCCGTCGCGCTGGTGTAACCGGCACCCAGCGTCACCTGCCGCAGCTGGGCCTGTATCTCGCTGATCCGTATCTCCCGCCCGGCCGCGCTGGCCCGGATGTCCTTGACCGTGACGTCGACACGGTCGAACTCCGACCCGGCCACCTGGGTCAGGAACGGGAAGCCCTTGATCGAGACGTCCGTCGAGCCCGTCTCGGCGCCGCCGAAGGCGATCCGCCCCTCGGCCTCCGACTCCGCGAAATACACGGCGGCGCGGTCCAGGGCGACGAAGACGCCGCCCAGCACCACGGCGATGATCAGCAGTATTCGCAGTGCTCGCATGCCTGTTGTTCCCCCACTCGGACCGGCCTGACCCTGGTACGTGAGCCTACTGCCGCTTCTGCGGTGCGCCCGGAGTGATCGACGAGCGGCAGGCCCCGCCGGTTCCCCGGAGCGGGGAGAGGAGTGAGGGAACGTCAGGAAACTCCGCGCGTCAGGCGATCACGCGCCCGATCAGATAGACCGCGGGAGCCGCGGCGGTGAGCGGCAGCGCCACCCCTGCGGTCATGTGCACGAAGCGGGACGGGTAGTCGTAACTCGCGACCCGCAGGCCGATCAGCGCACAGCCGCCGGCCGCGAATCCGAGGAACGGGCCCTGGATCTCGAGGTTGCCGAAGTCCATGAACCCTCCGACGGCCCAGCCCGCACCCGCCGAGGCGAGCAGCGCCACGACGACGGAGACCGGTCCGGGCAGCGGCAGGGCCCTGACGAGCACGGCCACGGCGACCGCGACGCAGCCCACCGTCACCGCGTCCGGGACGGCCGCGAGATGTCCGGCGGCCAGCACGGCGAGCGCCGCCGACACGACGGTGGCCGTCAGGCTGTACATCCGTTCATCGGCACCGGCTCGGCTGCGCAGCTGGAGCACGAGGGTGAGCAGCACCCAGACCCCGAGCGTGCCGAGGAGGGCCGCGGGGGCGTTGCCCCGGCCCGCAGCGAGCAGCACGGCATCGGCCACGACACCACCGGCGAAGGCCAGCACGATGCCCTGCCTGGCCGGCCACATCCCGTTGAGCCTGAACCATCCCGCGGCCGTCACGGCCTGGAGCAGCACGAGGGGCACGAGCAGGGCGTACGCCCCGATCGCGGCGCCGAGCGCGAGCAGCAGGCCGAGGCCCGCGGTGATCGCGGCGGGCTGCATCCCCGGCGCGATGATCGGCGAACGCCCCTCGGCGCGGGCCCGCTGCGCGTCGGTGATCCGGCTGTTGCCCAGGGTGGTGGGCGCGCTGTAGCCCGTGTCGTCGGGCACGGCTGCCGGGGCGGGTGGGGCCGCGGGTGATGCCGGGGCCACCGGGACCTCGGGCGGAAGCGGGTACGCGCCCGACGTGCCGTACAGGGGAGCGGCCTGCTGCTGGGGCTGCTGCGGCTGCGGCTGCTGCTGGGGCTGCTGCGGCTGCTGGGGCTGGATCGCCGGCTGGTACTGGGTGTCCCAGGTCTGGCCCTGCCACGTCTGCGCCAAGCCCTGGTCGACGGCACCCTGGGGATCGCCCTGCCCGGGAGGGAAGGCGTGCTGCTGGTGCGCGTACGGCTGTTGCTGCTGCCCGTACACCGCGTCGTACTGCTGACCCGGGTCCTGGTACCGCTGCGCGTGTCCCGGGTCGTACTGCTGCTGACCGTGTCCCGGGTCGTACGGATACTGCTGATCGCTGTTGCTCATGGTCTGCGGTTCACCCTCCTGCGAACGGCGGGAGCACCTCGACCGTGCCGCCCTCGGCAAGCCGTACGGTCTCATGACCGCGGGTCCCCACAGGATTCCCGTCGATCAGGAACGAGCATCTGAGCAGTACGCGCGTCAGCTCACCGGGGTGCCGCTCGCGCACCCCGTCGAGCGCCTCGGCGAGTGTCTCCGCCGTGTACGGCTCCTCCGCGGTCCCCGCTGCGGCCTTGGCCGCGGCCCAGTAGCGGATCGTCCCCGCTGCCATGGCTGCACCCCTTTCCTCGTACGTCAGCTGTCCATCATGGAGCACGCCGACCCCGCCCAGTCCGCGATTCGGGCCAGCAGCTCCGCGTCCGCCGCGTTCTCCGCGTGGCCCATGCCGTGTTCCAGCCAGAGTTCCGCCCCGTCCGCCGCCGCTCCGGCCAGCATCCGCGGATGGTCGACGGGGAAGTACGGGTCCCTGTCGCCGTGGACGATCAGCAGGGGCGCGGTGATCAGCGGGACCGCCTCCACCGGCGAGAGCGGCACCGGGTCCCAGTCCTCGCGGTGGATGCGGGTGCGGAAGCCGTAGCGGCCGACGAGGCGGCCCGTGGGGCGCGTGACGACCCAGTGCAGGCGGCGCATGGGGGCCGTGCCCCGGTAGTACCAGCGGGCGGGGGCGCTCACGGCGACGACGGCGTCCGTGTGCGCGGTGGTGCCCGAATGCCCGGATGAATGCGCCGCCGCGCGCCCCTCGTGCGCCCTCTGCGCCTCGGCGCGCCGCGCCACCCGTTCGGACCTCACTGTTGCCGAATCCTCATTCACCGATTCAGCGGCTTTCCCCGCCGTATACAGCGCGGCGTGCCTGAGCACCACGGAACCGCCCATCGAGAAGCCGACCGTAACGACGCGGCGGTGTCCCAGTGACCGCGCCCAGGCGACCGCCGCCGCCAGGTCCAGCACCTCGCGATCACCCACCGTGGACCGTCCGCCGGACCGTCCGTGCCCCCGGAAGGAGAACGTGACCACCGCCGCACGCTGGGCGAACACCGCGGCGGCCCGCAGCAGCGCCGGCCGGTCGACCGCGCCGGTGAAGCCGTGTGCGAGGACCACGGCCACCCCTTCGGGCGCACGGCTCCCGGGGCCTTCGGAACCCGCCGTACACGGGGTGTACACCGCCTCGATACGGACGCCGTCACCGGTCAGCAACGTGGTGCGCCGGGGCACGCGCGTGATCGAGGGAACAGAAGAACTCGGGAAACAACCCTCGGACGCTGAACTCATGTGGGCTATTCTGCTGCGAAGAGGATCCGGGCAAAGCAGCCCCCGGATCCTTTTGTGCTTTCCGAGTGTTGTTACGGCAACGTTTCCACAAGCTCAGCGGTCCCCGGGCGCGGGACCGCACAGTAAAAACCGTATGACGGTCGTCGCGGGTGATGGCCGTACGGGAGTACGAAGCAGTGCCGCACTACTCCCCCGGGTCCGACCCGGGAGTGCCCCTCTCGCAGGGAACGAGGAGGACCGACGTAATGGGCGAGCTGAACGTGCACGATCGACCGACGACCCAGGCAGGTGGGCGGCGATGAGTTCACTGCTGCTTCTGACGAATGCCCTTCAACCGTCGACGGAGGTGCTCCCCGCCCTCGGCCTTCTGCTGCACAGCGTGCGGGTCGCCCCCGCCGAGGGGCCCGCGCTCGTCGACACCCCGGGTGCCGACGTCATTCTCATCGACGGCCGCCGCGACCTCCCCCAGGTGCGGTCGCTCTGCCAGCTGCTGCGGTCCACCGGGCCCGGCTGTCCGCTGATCCTCGTCGTGACGGAGGGCGGCCTCGCGGCCGTCACCGCCGACTGGGGCATCGACGACGTCCTGCTGGACACCGCGGGCCCCGCCGAGGTCGAGGCCCGGCTGCGGCTCGCCACCGGCCGCCAGCAGATCACCACCGACGACTCCCCCATGGAGATCCGCAACGGCGATCTCTCCGTCGACGAGGCCACCTACAGCGCCAAGCTGAAGGGCCGGGTCCTCGACCTGACGTTCAAGGAGTTCGAACTGCTCAAGTACCTCGCCCAGCACCCTGGCCGGGTCTTCACCCGCGCCCAGCTGCTCCAGGAGGTCTGGGGCTACGACTACTTCGGCGGCACCCGCACGGTAGACGTCCACGTACGGCGCCTGCGGGCCAAGCTCGGCCCCGAGCACGAGTCCCTGATCGGCACCGTCCGCAACGTCGGCTACCGCTTCGTCACCCCCGAGAAGGTGGACCGGGCCGCCGAGGAGGCCAAGGCCAGGGCGGCGGCGAAGCCCGCGACCGAGGGCCTCACCCGTTCGGAGCAGTCCTCGGAGGCCGAGATCGCGGAAGAAGCCCCGGTCCGGCCTGCCAAGGGGTAGGTCGATCCGCGTAGACTGCCGCGCGTGGCCAAGGTGACGCGGGACGATGTGGCGAGACTGGCGGGGACCTCGACAGCGGTCGTCAGCTACGTCATCAACAACGGACCGAGGCCGGTCGCCCCGGCCACGCGCGAGCGGGTGCTCGCAGCGATCAAGGAGCTGGGCTACCGGCCCGACCGGGTCGCCCAGGCCATGGCCTCACGGCGGACCGACCTCATAGGGATGATCGTGCCGGACGCCCGGCAGCCGTTCTTCGCGGAGATGGCACACGCGGTCGAACAGGCGGCGGCCGAGCGCGGCAAGATGGTGCTCGTCGGCAATTCCGACTACCGCGACGAACGCGAGGTCCACTATCTGCGGGCCTTCCTCGGCATGCGGGTCTCCGGGCTGATCCTGGTCAGCCAGGGACCCAGCGAGCGCGCGGCTGCGGAGATAGAGGCCTGGGACGCCCGCGTCGTCCTGCTGCACGAGCGCCCCGAGGCGATCGACGACGTCGCGGTCGTCACCGACGACGTGGGCGGCGCCCAGCTCGCCACCCGCCACCTCCTGGAGCACGGCAACGCCTATGTGGCGTGCCTCGGCGGCATGGAGTCGACCCCGGTGGTCGGCGACCCGGTCGCCGACCACATCGAGGGCTGGCGCCGGGCGATGCAGGAGGCCGGCCGGTCGACGGAGGGCCGGCTCTTCCACGCCCCGTACAACCGCTACGACGCCTACCAGGTCGCCCTGGAGCTCCTCGCCGGTCCTGACAGACCCCCGGCGATCTTCTGCTCGACGGACGACCAGGCCATCGGGGTGCTGCGGGCCGCGCGTGAGCTGCGGATCGACGTACCGGGCGAGCTCGCCGTAGCGGGCTTCGACGACGTGAAGGAAGCCGGGCTGACCGACCCGCCGCTCACGACGGTCTTCTCGGACCGTCCGGCGATGGCACGGGCGGCCGTGGACCTGGTCCTCGACGACTCGCTGAGGGTCTCGGGCTCGCGGCGTGAGCGGCTGAAGCAGTTCCCGTCCGCGCTGGTGGTACGCCGGTCGTGCGGCTGCGGCGAACCGCCGGTCACCGCTCGGTAGCGGGGCGCTCTCTTTACATCGGGCATACGAGGTTCTGCCGGGCTTCTCAGGACGTACTCAGGCTGCTCTCATGTTCGCTGACCACTCTCGTAGACATGACCGACAGCCACCGCCCGAGCGGCGCGTACCCGATGGCCCCCTCCCACGACGACGGCTCGTACGACCACGGTTCGCACGACGACGGCTCGTACGGGACCGCTCCGTACGTCGGTGGCGAGGCGGGCTATCCGCCGCCGCCCGCCCATCAGCCCGAGGTCCCCGCCCACGCCTGGCCCGCCCCGGCACCCCAGCCCTTCCCGGCCGCTGACGCCGCCGAGCCGGTGCGCCGGGTCAAGCGGCCGTTCGCCCTGCTCGCCGCCGTGGCGATCGCCGCGGCGGCGATCGGTGGCGGCACCGCCACCCTCATAGGAGAGCTCGCGGACGGCGGCACCAACGGCTCCGGATCCGGCGTCGTCAACGGCACCACCGTCTCGCAGAGCAGCGCCGGCACGGTCTCCGGTGTGGCGGCGGCCGTGTCCCCGGCCATCGTCGAGATCGGCGCGACGTCCTCGGCGGGCGACGCCACCGGTTCCGGTGTCGTCATCACGGCGGACGGCGAGATCGTCACCAACAACCACGTCATCTCCGGCGCCTCCGAGATCGAGGTGACGCTCAGCACCGGCAGGACGTACACCGCCGATGTCGTCGGCACGGACGCCGACAAGGACCTGGCGCTGATCAAGCTCCAGGGCGCGAGCGGGCTGAAGACCGCCTCGCTCGGTGACTCCTCCTCGGTGAAGGTCGGCGACCAGGTCGTGGCGATCGGCTCGCCCGAGGGCCTCACCGGCACGGTCACCAGCGGCATCGTCTCGGCACTCGACCGCGATGTCACGGTCGCCAAGGACGAGGAGCAGGGGCAGGAGCAGCAACAACAGGGCGGGCAGAACTGGCCGTTCGAATTCGGCGGGCAGCAGTTCAACGGCGACACCGGCTCGTCCAAGACGACGTACAAGGCCCTGCAGACCGACGCCTCACTCAACCCCGGTAACTCCGGCGGCGCGCTGATCAACATGAACGGCGAGATCATCGGTATCAACTCCGCCATGTACTCGCCCAGTTCGGCCGGCGCATCCGGCAGCTCGGCAGCGGGCAGCGTGGGGCTCGGATTCGCCATCCCGATCGACACCGTCAAGGCCGATCTGGACTCCCTGCGCGCCGGCGCCGGCTCCTGACGAGGCCGTCCCCGTGGACCCCGACACCGCCCCGCAGCCCGCGAGCGGCGCGCGACGCCGCAGGGCTGCCGTGCGAGGCTGAGAACCCAGCACCCAGCACCCGCCCCCGGCATCACGGAAGAGGACGAAGAAGCGATGAGCCCCGCCGAAGACGATCCGCAGCGTGTCCTGATCGTCGACGACGAGCCCGCCGTGCGGGAGGCGCTGCAGCGCAGCCTCGCGTTCGAGGGGTACGGAACCGAGGTGGCCGTGGACGGCTACGACGCCCTGGCCAAGGCCGAGGCGTACGCCCCCGACCTGATCGTCCTGGACATCCAGATGCCCCGCATGGACGGCCTCACCGCCGCCCGGCGCATCCGGTCCACCGGGTCGACCACGCCCATCCTGATGCTCACCGCCCGCGACACCGTCGGCGACCGGGTCACCGGCCTCGACGCGGGAGCCGACGACTACCTCGTCAAGCCCTTCGAGCTGGACGAGCTCTTCGCCCGCATCCGCGCCCTGCTCCGCCGCAGCTCCTACGCCGTCGCGGCGGGCGGGCCGCTCCCCGACGACGACGTGCTGTCCTTCGCGGACCTCCGCATGGACCTGAACACCCGCGAGGTCACCCGGGGCACGCGCCGGGTGGAGCTGACCCGCACCGAGTTCACCCTTCTGGAGATGTTCCTGGCCCACCCCCGGCAGGTGCTCACCCGCGAGCAGATCCTCAAGGCGGTCTGGGGCTTCGACTTCGAGCCCAGCTCCAACTCCCTGGACGTGTACGTGATGTATCTGCGCCGCAAGACGGAGGCGGGCGGTGAACCGCGCCTCGTCCACACCGTGCGGGGCGTCGGGTACGCCCTGCGCTCCGGCGGCGGTGACGGGTGACCGGCCTGCCCCGACGGCTCCGCGCCCTGCCCCTCCGCTCCCGGCTCGCCCTGCTGGTCGCCATGGCGGTGGCGGTGGCGGTGGCGGCGGTGGCCGCCGCCTGCTGGTTCGTGACGCGGGAGCAGTTGGAGCAGCAGCTGGACAACTCCCTGCGCAACTCCCCGACCGTCGACAAGTCCTACGTGGAGGAGCTCCTGGCCAGCTGCCGGGGGGCGGGGCGTGGCCCCCTGCGTTCCCCGGGCTCCTACTCCCTGCAGATCATCGACGCGGCGGGCACGGTCTGCGAGAGCCCCGGCTCGACCCGCATCACCCCGACGGACGAGGACCTGGCCGTCGCCGGCGGCAAACGCGGGGACGTGCTGTACTCGGCGACCGGCGCCGACGACCAGAAGATGCGGGTCTACACCTACGGTCTGGAACTACGCCCTTCCGGTGAGATCTACGCCGTGTCGGTGGCGCGCCCGGAGAAGGAGGTCACCGACCCGCTCTCCACCCTCGCCTGGGTGCTGGTCCTCGTCGCCGGCATCGGCGTCGTCGGAGCCGGCGCGGCCGGCCTGTGGATCGCCCGCACGGGCCTGCGCCCGGTCGACGACCTCGCCCACGCCGTCGAGCACGTGGCCGAGACCGAGGACCTGACCATCCGGATCCCGGCCGAGGGAGAGGACGAGATCGCGCGTCTCTCCCGTTCCTTCAACGCCATGACCAGCTCCCTGGCCACCTCCCGCGACCGTCAGGCGCAGCTCATCGCGGACGCCGGGCACGAGCTGCGCACCCCGCTCACCTCGCTCCGTACGAACATCGAGCTGCTCGCCCGCAGCGACGAGACGGGCCGGGCCATCCCGCCCGACGACCGCAAGGCCCTGATGGTGTCGGTCAAGGCCCAGATGACCGAGCTGGCCGCGCTCATCGGCGACCTCCAGGAGCTCTCCCGCCCCGACGCCGCCCAGCCGGGCCCCCTCCAGGTGGTCGCGCTGCACGAGATCACCCGTAACGCCCTGCAACGCGCCCGGCTGCGCGGCCCCGAGCTGACCATCACCGCCGAGCTGGCCCCCTGGTACGTACGGGCCGAGCCCGCCTCCCTGGAACGGGCGGTCGTCAACGTGCTGGACAACGCGGTGAAGTTCAGCCCGGCGGGCGGGACGATCGACGTCGTGCTCCACCGCGGCGAGCTGACCGTACGGGACCACGGCCCCGGCATCCCGGCCGAGGACCTCCCGCACGTCTTCGACCGCTTCTGGCGCTCCCCCTCGGCCCGCCAGCTCCCCGGCTCGGGCCTCGGCCTGTCCATCGTGGCCCGCACGGTCCAGCACGCGGGCGGAGAGATCGCCCTGCGCCCGGCGGCCGAGGGAACCGGCACCCTGGCGTCGATCAGGCTGCCGGGGGCGCCTACGCCGCCGCCGGGGGTGTGAGGGCGGGGCAGCTCGGAGCCGGCGGCGGAATTCCGCGCGGCGAGCTGCGGGGCACGGGAGAATGCGGATCATGGACTACGGCGTGTGGGAGCCGGCGCGGCTCGGGCAGATCCAGCTGCCGGACGGTCGGCTCCTGGGCTGGGCGGAGTGGGGACCGGCCGATGGCACCCCGGTGCTGCTGTGCCCGGGGGCGGCCACCAGCAGGTGGCTCGCTTTCGGCGGCGGCGTCATCGACGCAGCAGGTGTCCGGCTCGTCAGCGTGGACAGGCCCGGCCTCGGGGCCTCCGACCCGGCCCCCGGCCGGACCCTGACCGACTGGGCCATCGACATACGGCACCTCGTCCAAGAACGGGCCCTGGGCGCGCCGTCGGCGGTGGGGTTCTCGCAGGGGGCACCGTTCGCCCTCGCCCTGGCGGCAAACGGTTCGGTGAACGCGGTGGCCGTGGTGTCCGGCAGCGACGAACTCGCGCATCCGCGCTTCGCTCACTCGCTGAACCCGCAGGTGAGGGGCATGGTGGACGCCGTCGCGGCCGACTCCGACGCCGCTGAGGCCTCCTTCGCCGGCTTCGGCAGCGCCGGCACACTGTGGGATCTGATCATCACGACGAGCCCCGAGGCAGATCGCGCGGTCTACACCGACCCGGCCTTCCAGCACGCCTTCCGGCGCGCGATGAACGAGGCCTTCAGCCAGGGCCCGGCGGGCTACGCCCGCGACACCGTTCTGGCGATGGGCCGTTGGCCGTTCGACCTCACCGACGTGGCCGTCCCGGTCGACCTCTGGTACGGACAGCAGGACACCAGCCCGGTCCACTCCCCGGATCTAGGTGAATCGCTCGCCCGGATGATCCCGACGTCGACCCGGCACCTGCTCCCCGCCGCCGGGGGATCCTTGCTCTGGACACACGCCGAGGCCGTCCTGCGCACCTTGCTGGCCCACGACCGGTGACGACGGTGGGATCGAACGGCTCCGGTCCGTTCGCTACGCCGTGCTGCGCTGGGACATCCGCCGCGTGATCCGGTCGAACAGCTCCGTCAGCGGCTCGCCGACGTCCTGGCCGAACTCGGTCAGCCCGTAGGTGACCTGGGGCGGCGTCGTCGGCTCGACCTCCCGCCAGATCAGGCCGTCCTGGACCAGCGCACGCAGGGTCTGGGAGAGCATCTTCTCGCTGATGCCCTGGATGCTCTCGCGCAGTTCGTAGAACCGGAGGTTGTCACTCCGCAAGGAGATCAGCACCCAGATGCCCCACCTGCTGGTCACATGGTCGACCATCTCACGCGCGGGGCAGTCCGTGTGAAACACGTCATACCGCCGCCCCGCCTCGACCTGCCTACGCTGCACGCCTTCTATCACGTCATGAACTTACCTCAAGGTATGCCCTTACCAAAAGTTAGCCCGCGCCCCTAGCGTCACGTCCACACAAGGACTTCTGACCAGGAGCTATTCATGATCGTAGTAACCGGAGCCACCGGAAACATCGGCCGGCCGTTGACGCAGACGCTCGCCGAGGCGGGCCGACAGGTGATCGCCGTGTCACGGCACACGACGGAAGTACCGGACGGTGTCCGCCACGTGGCGGCCGACCTGACCGAGCCTGGCAGCCTCAAGCCCGCGCTCGCCGGGGCGGAGGCACTGTTCCTGCTGCTCTCCGGCGACCTGCACGCCACCGGAGCCAGCCCGGCCGACATCATCGGCGAGGCCGTGGCCGCCGGAGTCCGCCGGGTCGTCCTGCTCTCCACACTGGGCGTGGCCACCAGGCCCTTCGGCCGCACACGGATCGCCATGCGCGAGCTGGAGGACACGCTGCGGGAGTCGGGCCTGGAGTGGACCATCCTGCGGCCGGGCGGCTTCGACTCCAACGCCCTGTGGTGGGCCGAGTCCGTACGCACGCAACAGGTCGTCGCCGCGCCCTTCGGCGACACCGGGGTGCCGATCATCGACCCGGCGGACATCGCCGCGGTCGCGGCGGCCTGCCTGCTGGACGACCGTCACACCGGCGGCGTGTACGAGCTGACCGGCCCTGAGGTGATCACTCCGCGCCAGCAGGCGGATGCCATCGCCGCCGCGCTGGGGACGCCGGTGAAGTTCGACGAGCTCACCCGCGCCGAGGCAAAGGCAGGCATGTCCCGGAGCATGCCGGCGGAACTCGCCGACGACACCCTGGACATCCTCGGTTCCCCGAGCCCGGCCGAGCTGCGCGTCAGCCCGGACGTCCAGCAGGTCCTCGGCCGCGCCCCGCGCCCCTTCGCCGACTGGGCCGCCCGCAATGTCGACGCGTTCCGCTGAGGCCGGCCGACCGGAACCCGGCCTGAAGTCGACGCCGACCTGACCCACCAACGGGCCGATCCCGACACCGCAGCCACGAGGACACCGTCGTGGGGGGGGGGGGGGGCGGGGGGGCGGACCACGCCCAGCGCCCGCACCGCAGAGAGACCAGCCAGCCGCC